>CAMTWW010000198.1:0-3182 GCA_947085555.1 uncultured Elusimicrobia bacterium
AGAGTGGGGGAAACAGCAGTTGACTAGTTGATAAAGTGGGAAACAGCAGTTGACTAGTTGATAAAGTGGGAAACAGCAGTTGACTAGTTGATAAAGTGGGAAACAGCAGTTGACTAGTTGATAAAGTGGGAAACAGCAGTTGATAGAGTATTTAGCTAACCTGTCAACTTTATCAACTTATCAACCTATCAACTTGTCAACTGAAGGAGTAGGACAACATTATGCCAAGAAAAGGTTTAAAACCCCGCGAAAGAAGGGAAGCCCCGCCGGCGGATTTCAAATACAACTCCGTGTTGGTCTCCCGCATCATCAACAGGGTGAATTTCCAGGGCAAGAAGATCGTGGGCGAGCGGATTGTCTACGGCGCCCTTGATATTATCGCGGAAAAGACCAAAGAAGACCCTCTTATGGTCTTCACCAAGGCCATCGAGACGGTGCGCCCCCTGCTCGAGGTCAAGGCCCGCCGCGTAGGCGGAGCCAACTACCAGGTGCCCATAGAAGTCAGGCCCGCCCGCAGCGCGACGCTCGCGATGCGCTGGATCCTCGGCTCCGCCCGCGACCGCAAAGGCCGCCCGATGGCCGAGCACCTGGCCGAAGAGATCCTTCTCGCTTACAAGAAAGAGGGCGCCGCCTTCAAGAAACGCGAAGACACCCACCGGATGGCGGAAGCCAACCGCGCGTTCGCGCATTACAGGTGGTAAAACGCTGAAGCGTTTTACCGCTAGGCGGCTGGACGGCTAGACCGCTGGACAGCCGGAATCAAAAAAAAGCCGTCTAGCTGTCTAGCCGTCCCGCAGTCCAGCAAAAACGAAGTATCTTATTTAAGGTAACCATGGCTGAATTCGACCTCCATAAAGTCCGCAACACCGGGATCATCGCCCACATCGACGCGGGCAAGACCACCACCACCGAGCGCATCCTTTATTACACCGGGAAGTCCCACAAAATCGGCGAAGTGCACGACGGCAATACCACCACCGACTGGATGCCCCAGGAGCGGGAGCGCGGCATCACCATCACCGCGGCCGCCATCTCCACCCAGTGGCGCGACTATACCGTCAACATCATCGACACCCCGGGCCATGTGGACTTCACCGCCGAAGTGGAGCGCTCGCTGCGCGTCCTCGACGGCGCGGTCACCGTGTTCGACGGCGTGCAGGGCGTGGAGCCCCAGTCCGAGACCGTGTGGCGCCAGGCCGACAAGTACCACGTTCCCCGCGTCGCTTATATCAACAAGATGGACCGCATCGGCGCCGACTTCTATATGTCCGCCGAGTCCATCGTCGAAAAGCTGGGCGCGAACGCGTCCCCCATACAGCTGCCCATCGGCGTCACGGAAACTTTCAAGGGCCTCGTAGACCTAGTCAAGATGAAGGCCCTGATCTGGGTCGGCGACGACCTGGGCGCGCATTTCGACGAGCTCGATATACCCGCCGACATGGTGGAAATTTCCAACAAGTACCGCACCCAGCTGATAGAGAAGCTGGCCGACTTCGACGAAGTCATCATGGAGAAATACCTGGCCGGAAGGACCGACTTCACGGAAGCCGAGCTGAAGGCCGCCATCCGCCGCGGAACGCTCGCCAACAAGTTCTTCCCGGTGCTGTGCGGCTCCTCTTATAAGAACAAGGGCGTGCAGCCCATGCTCGACGCCATAATAGACTTCCTGCCGTCCCCGTTGGACGTGCCCGCCATCGTGGCCAAGGACGCGAACACCGGCGCGGACGTGGAGCGCAAGGCCGACGTGAAAGAGCCTTTCTGCGCGCTGTTGTTCAAGATCCAGCCCGACCCATTCGTGGGCAAGCTGACTTTCTTCCGCGTGTATTCCGGCACCCTTAAGCCCGGCGACACCGTGTACTTCGGCCGCAGGAAGACGCAGGAGCGCATCGGCCGCATCCTCAGGATGCACGCCAACAAGCGCGAGGAGATAAAAGAGATCGGCGCCGGCGATATCGCCGCCACCGTAGCTATAAAGAGCGCCACCGTAGGCGAGACCATCTGCGATCCGGATCATCCCGTAATTCTCGAAGGTATAACCTTCCCCGAACCCGTCATCTCCATCTCCATCGAGCCCAAATCCAAAGAAGACGAGCAGAAGATGGGCCTGGCGATGGGCAGGCTGGCCGAAGAGGACCAGACCTTCCTCATAAAGACCGACGAAGAGACCGGCCAGACTATTATATCGGGGATGGGCGAACTCCACCTGGATATCATCGTGGACCGCCTAAAACGCGAGTTCAACGTGCAGGCCAATGTGGGCCGCCCGCAGGTCGCTTTCCGCGAATCCATCAAGAAAACGGTGGAGCAGGAAGGCAAGTTCATCCGCCAGTCCGGCGGCCGCGGCCAGTACGGCCACGTGTGGCTGAAGGTAGAGCCACAGAGCATGAACAAGGGCTTTGAATTCGTAGACGGCATCAAGCAGGGCCGCATCCCCAAGGAATTCATCCCCGCCGTGGAAAAAGGCGTCCGTGAGGCGCTGGACTCCGGCGTGCTGGCCGGCTTCCCCGTGGTGGACGTGAAGGTGACCCTGTTCGACGGCTCGTTCCACGACGTGGACTCGTCCGAGATTGCTTTCAAGATAGCCGGCGCCATGGCGTTCAAGGACGCCTGCCGGAAAGCCACCGCCTACCTGATGGAGCCCATCATGAAGGTGGAAGTGCTGACCCCGGAAGCCAATATGGGTGACGTTATCGGCGACTTGAGTTCCAGGCGCGCCAAGATCAACGAGATGGGCAGCCGCGGCAACGCGCGCTTCGTCCGCGGCACGGTGCCGCTCTCCGAGATGTTCGGCTACTCGACTATCGTCCGCTCTATCTCGCAGGGCCGCGCCAGCTTCAACCTGGAACCGAGCCACTACGAGGAAGTGCCCGCCGCGATCTCCAGGAGCGTGATAGAGACGCGCAGCGCCGCCGCCGAAGCGGCCAAGTGATAAAGTACAGGATTAAGGATTAAGTACTAAGGATTAAGCGATAAGGAATTAAGGAGATTAATAATGGCAAAAGCAAAGTTTGACAGGACCAAGCCCCACGTGAACGTAGGCACCATCGGCCACGTAGACCACGGCAAAACCACACTCACCGCCGCTATCACCAAGGTCAGCGCCGGTCTCGGCCTGGCCAGGGAAATGAATTACGCGGAAATCGCCAAAGGCGGCGTCGTGCGCGACGCGTCCAAGATCCTGA
>CAMTWW010000199.1:0-1633 GCA_947085555.1 uncultured Elusimicrobia bacterium
GGGGCGCTGGAGCGCGCCGAGAGCGATTCAGGGGCGCTTAAACCGGGACATGTTTACAGGCTGGCCGTGCCGGACTCACTCGTGACCGGCCGGGACAACCCGCTGCTCTCCAGCGCAATGGAGTTCGCCAATTCAAGGCGCCATCTGCGCGAAGTGGTGGGCTGGTGTTTTTCCAGGCAGGGCTCTTTCGCCAGGCCAGCCGGGGGCAGGATAGTAAAGACAGGTGCCAAATAATGTTCCAGGCAATAGCGGCTTTCTTCTCCAGATGGTTCGGCAGGTTCAAGGCTTTCTCGCTGGCAGCCGGGGCCTGGGGCTTCCTGTTCAGCGTGAACTCCCTGATAGGTTTCCAGGCCGGCTTCGAATATGACGACGGGCTGGTTTACTCCACCCCCGCTTTCCAGGCGGCGGAGAAAGACAAGGCCGCGCCCGGCGGCCCAGACTACTGGAACTCCGTCAACCGCTCTTTCAGCTACGAGCGCCTGAAGCCGGTCCCCTGGCTGGCCGCCTGGACCCTGAAGGCGCTGGGCGTTAAGATCGCCGTTTTCTGCGACCGCGGCGCCGAGGGCGGGGACAGCCTGGAAGCCTCCTGGAGAAAGCTGGCGGATTATTTTTACTTCACCGGGACCGAGGATGAGAAATACAAGATCCTGGAAAAGAGACGCTTCATCGTTTACGCCGCCCCCTCCGACTCCGGGATAATACAGGCCAGGAAAGCCGGCGTAACGCCGCTGCGGGTAAAGAAGAGCAAGAGATCGGTAAACCCCCTGGAAAGCAATCCCGGGAAATTCAAGGAAAGAACTCTCCCCTTCTCGGATTTCTGAGCCGCCGCGCCGCCTAACCCCATTGCCCTGAACCTCAATAAAATATAAAATATATAAATAATGACTGACTGCATTTTCTGCAAGATAGCCTCGGGCGGGATAAACGCCAGGATCATTTACGAAGACGCGGACACAATAGCCTTCCTTGACCTCAACCCGCAGGCTCCGGCGCACGCGCTGGTGATCCCGCGCAGGCACATAACCCGCCTGACCGCGGCGGAGGACGGCGACGCGGAACTGCTGGGAAAGCTGCAGTTGGCGGCGGCCAGGGCCGCGAAATTTTTAAAAGTTGAAAGCGCGTTCCGGCTGGTCACGAATAACGGCAAGGGCGCGGGGCAGTCGGTGGACCATCTGCACTACCACCTGCTTGGCGGAAGAAAGCTGCTCTGGCCCCCCGGCTGAACAGAAGGGTAGAGGGTAGAGGGTAGAGGAATAAGAAACTCCTTACCCTATACCCTAACCCCTCTACCCTATACCCTACACTTAAGGTGGTGATCAGCGTGGTATACATCAAAGTAAGAGACGAAGAATCCATAGAAGAGGCGCTTAGGCGTTTTAAGCACGACTGCGAGCGCAACGGCATCCTCAAGGAAATTAAGCGGAGGGAGCATTATATGACCCCCGTGATGAAGCGCAAGTTGAAGTCCCAGGAAGCCCGCCGCAAGGTGCGCAAAGGCAGAAGGTCGTTCTAAACGATCCCGCCCAAAAGGCCGTCCGCCTCAGGCGGACGGCTTTTTGCCTATTTCACAACAGGGTAACTGCTCATGTAGCCAGAAGTCAGAATTCAGGAGCCAGAAGGTGAACTCCGGCAA
>CAMTWW010000200.1:0-4168 GCA_947085555.1 uncultured Elusimicrobia bacterium
GCGGGAATCTGCGGATAAAAAAGACCCAGAGCTGTCTCCCGGTTCTTTTTTCAGGGGCGGTTCCGGGTTACCTTTGGCCGCCGTATTCCTGATCGAATCTCTTGTACTTATAGGCGAACTTGCCGGGCCTGCCTGCCGCCATCGCCTCGTCGCTCCATTGGAATTCCTTATTGCCCACGCGCACCATATCTCCGGAGACGCAGCCGGCCTTCTTGATGGCCTTGTCCATGCCGATGGTCTTGAAGATCCTGTGCAACCTGTCCCAGGAGTCCGGCTGGCCAAAGTTGGTCATGGCGATGAGTTTTTCAACCCTCGTCCCCTTGACGGCATAAAGCCCGTCGGCGTCCACCGTAACGGTGAAGCCGCCTTTCGCCTCCTTCGGAGGGGGGACGGAGAGCGCGGCGGCCTGGTAAAGGTCCGCTTCCTTCACGGCGGGCAGCAGTTTCAGCATATGGTCCAGCAGGCGGCTTACGCCCTTGCCGGTAACGGCTGAAATAAGGAAGACTTCCCGCTTCTTGAATTTCCTGGCCAGCGCTTCCCGCACCTTGGCGGCTTCCGGGAGGTCGGCTTTGTTCACGGCCAGGATGGTGATTTTCCTGGCGAGCAGCGGGTGGTAATCCTTCAGTTCCTTCTCTATCACGCGCACCGCTTTTTCCGGCTTCATGGCGCCGAAGCCCATGGGGTCCACCAGGTGGATTAGCAGCTTTGTGCGGAGGATGTGCTTGAGGAAAAGGACGCCGAGGCCCTTCCCGTCGTGGGCCCCTTCTATGAGGCCGGGGATATCCGCCGCCGCGAAGCTTTTCCCTTTATGGTTGACTATCCCGATATTCGGGTTAAGGGTTGTGAAAGGATAATCGGCTATCTTCGGCCTGGCCGCGGAGATGGCCGCGAGAAGGGTGGACTTCCCGGCATTAGGCAGGCCCACAAAGCCCACGTCCGCGAGCACACTCAGCTCCAGGCGCGCCTCGTATTCCTCGCCCGGCTCTCCAAGCTCGGAGATCTTGGGGGCGGTATTGAACCTGGTCTTGAAAGCGGTATTGCCGCGCCCGCCGCGCCCGCCCTTGGCGGCCATGAAGCGCTCGCCGTGCTTCTTAAGGTCGGCCAGCACGGCGCCGGCCCGCTTCACCACGGTGCCGCATGGGACGTAAAGCGTCAGGTCCGAACCGTAATGCCCGTCCTTGCGGTTGCCCTTGCCGGGGGAGGCGTCCTGGGCCGTTATATGGGGGTGGCAGGCTATTTCGGCCAGGGTGGTGATGTTAGCGGAAGCCTCGAACCAGATGCTGCCGCCTTTGCCTCCGTGCCCGCCGTCGGGGCCGCCGTAGGGGATATACTTTTCCCTCCGGAAAGAGGAGCAGCCGTCGCCGCCCTTGCCGGCCTTCAGATATACCCGGGCGGTGTCGATAAAGCCCGAAGCGATGCGGTGGTCCTGTATTTTAGCCATAGTGTCTGCCTGTCTGCTATATAATAAAAAACCTCCTGAACGCGGTGAGCACCCAGGAGGCCGGGAAGATAGCAACGGAAAGCAAGAAAGCCACGGAAAGTAAAAAGCGCAGTAAACGCTTCCCTCTCTTACCTTCAGTTGCCTTCTGTCGCTCTCTTGCTTTCCGTTGCCATCAACTGAAGGTAGTGAAAAGGTTATTTCGCGGGGGGGTAAACGCTGATCTGCTTCTTGCCGCGTTTCGCCCACTCGAACTTCACTTCGCCGGTGACTATGGAGAAGAGGGTGTCGTCCGAGGCGCGCCTGACGTTCTCGCCCGGGAGGAACTTGGTGCCGCGCTGGCGGACCAGGATCTCTCCGGCGTTAACTTTCTGGCAGCCGTAGCGCTTTACGCCGAGCCGCTGGCCGTGGCTATCGCGCCCGTTAGTGCTTGAACCCTGTGATTTTGTGCTCGCCATGATTGCACCTCTATATTAAATCGCTGGAGATATGCCTTGGGGCGCTTCCAACTGGGGGCCGGAAACTATGCCAACTGGATATCTTTCACTTCTATCTCAGTCAGTTCCTGGCGGTGACCCGAACCTTTTTCATAAGCTTTCTTGGATTTTTTCCGGAAAACTATTATTTTCGGGCCTTTGAAATGCCGGACGATCCGAACTGTTACTTTAGCGGAGGGAGACTGGGCGGCCGAGGCGCTTTTTTCGTCGAGCGAGGCTGACCACAGGGCCTTGAAGGTTACTTCCGCGCCTTCTGCCTCTGTCAGTTTTTCAACCTGCACAATCTCGCCGGGGACTACCCAGTACTGCTTGCCGCCTGTTTCGATTATTGCGTACATAGTGTATATATGATACCAAAAAAACCGGGGACAGGCAAATAACCCGCCGTCAGGAAGGTTTTCTGCGGTCGCGGACCCGCCGCATAAGCCCGGTGTCGAGGTCACGCAGTGTGAGGCCGCGGCGGAGGCCAAGCAGCCGGAGCCTGCAGTAAAAATAGACCAGGGAAGTGAGGAAGCTGGCGCGCAGATTGTTGTGGAAAGCCCCGCGGGCCAGCGTCTGCACCTCGTCCATGAAAGTCTTGTCTTCGGCGGTGAACCAGGGCAGCTTGGAGGTCTCCTCCCAGTCGAAAGCGCCCCAGTCCTCGAGCTTCGAAGGGGGGGCGAAGCCCAGCTTCACGCACTTGTCGAAAAGCGGGGCCCCGGGGTAGGGGATATACATTGAGGGCCCGTACACGTTGGTGTCCCTGTCTTCGGTGAGGAGAGCGGCTACCCTGACGGTCTCCAGTATATCTTCCCTGGTCTCCTCCGGGAAACCCAGCATGAAATGATAATTCGCCTTGAAGCCGGCCGCCGCCGCTTTCTTCTGGGCTTCCAGGACCTGCGCGACGGTTATATCCTTGTCTATTTTTTTCAGCACCGGGTCCGACCCGCTTTCCACGCCGAAGGTCAGGTTGTCGCAGCCGCTCCGTTTTATAAGCTCCAGCCCGGCGGCGTCGTACTGAAGGAAGGTGTCTATCCTTATGTCCGAATGCCATTTCAGGTCGAGGCCGCGGTCCACCAGGCCCCGGCAGACGGTCTCGGCGCGCTTCTTATCCACGAAAAAATTGTCGGATACGAAATTGACAGCGCCGAGCCTGTACTTCTCTTTGAGAGCCTGTATCACTTCCAGTATCCTGCCGGCGGACATGGCGCGCCACTTTCTCCCGTTGAATTTGATGTTATAGCAGAAGGCGCAGCGGTAGGGGCAGCCCCTGTCCACGTTCAGGTCGAGGCAGCGCCGGCCGCCGTAAGAGCTTCTGGACTCGCGGATATAATACTCCGCATCTACCAGGCCGAAGTCCGGGATGGGGAGGTCATCCATGGCCACGTTGTCGGCCGGCGGGGTAAAGACGGGGGCGCCGTCTTTTTTGAAGGCTATGCCATTGACCTGTTCGAGGGGGCGTCCGGCCTTCAGGCACTCCACCAGGCCGGCGAACTTCTTTTCGCCTTCGCCTATAACAACCGCGTCCACGAAAGGATTCTGCAGCGTCTGCCCGGGCAGGAGGCTGGCGTGTATGCCGCCCCAGACCACCGGGACCCTGCTGGTTTTTTTCAGGAATTCCGAGAATTCCAGGCCGGCCGTTATGGAGCTGCCGGTCATGGCGCTGACCCCGGCGCAGATGGTTTCGGGGCCCAGGCATTTGGCGAGCTGACCCTTCCAGTCGGCCGTGATGCCCTGGTCAATTATCTCCACCGTGCAGCCTTTCTGCAGCAGTGGCGTGGCTATATAGATCAGCCCGAGAGGGCTGCGCTTAAGCAGCTTATGGCTGGCATTGGGCCTGAAGAGTATTATTTCCGCCATGAGATGAAACCTGCGGCCCTCCGCCGTACCGCTTCAAAAAATATTTTACCATATATGTTATGGCGGGTTTTTTTGCTTTCTCTCCGGGATAAATAATAGAATACTCCTGTCGTGTAACTACTCAGGCAGACAGAATCCAGAAGTCAGAATTCAGAATGATCTGCGGCTTCTTACTTCTGACTCCTGAATTCTGACTCCTGGCTCCTGAGTAGTTACCCTGTCGGACGGAGGAAGCTAATGCTATATGAAATAACCGAACCCTTTTTTCAGCCCATGAGGGAAGTCTGGGCTAAGTTCTCCGAATACGTGCCCAAGCTTGTGGCCGCTTTTACCTTCGTCCTTTTCGGGCTTTTCATCGCCCGCCTGATAAGCTCCCTGCTCGAACAGTTCCTCC
>CAMTWW010000201.1:0-4310 GCA_947085555.1 uncultured Elusimicrobia bacterium
CACGACGCTCTTCCGATCTCCAACCGCCTGCTTCACGCCGATCTCTTCATCTCGGTGCTGTCCACCTTCACTATCGTGGTGGCCGCGGTGGTGATCACGGTGATGGGCATCGGCTTCGGCGCCATCTTCCCGGATTTTAACGTCGAGAACATCCACCAGCTCGAATCCTCCTACGGCGGCTTCCTGTACATGGCAACCGCCATGGGCTACCTGTCGTTGCTCGTCGGGGTGGAGGCCTGGCCGGTGCAGATGCATTTCGCCGAGCGCCTGGGGCGCAGCCACCCTTGGGACCCCTGGGGCGTGGGGCTCTGCGCCGCCGTCTTCCTGGCCCTGAATTCTACAGCCCTGTACGTCCCCTGGAAACTGGGGCTCCGGACGCTGGAGAAGCACGAGATCTGAGAAAAATACACTATGAAGAAAACAATAATCCTTGCCGGTCTGGTCTTTTCCCTCGCCGCCGGCGCCAGCCAGGCCGCCGGGAACCCTTTCGCCGGCAGATTTTTCTCTTCCGGCGACCCCAAAAAGGCGCAGTTCGCTCTCACTTATGACGACGGGCCCGGTTATATCACGGAGGACCTGCTGCAGCTGCTCGGGAAACACGGCGTAAAGGCTTCCTTCTTCATGGTAGGCAACTCTGTCCGTACTTATCCGGACAGGGCCAGGAAAATAGCCGAGGCCGGGCACTTTGTCTGCAATCATACCGATACGCATTTATTCTGGCCGAAGACCGGCAAGTCGCCGGACCACGAGGCGATACTCCGCAAGGAGCTTGAGAGGGCCGCCGCGGCCGTGGAAAAAGCCGCCGGCGTGCGTATGACCGTGCTGCGCATGCCCAACGGCTACGACAAGCCCTGGGTCCGCCAGGTCGCGGCCAAACTCGGCTACACTATCGTCAACTGGACCTACGGCAGCGACTGGACCAGGCTCTCCGAGGAGAAAATGACGGCCGAATACCTGAAAGCCGTGAAACCCGGCGCCATCCTGCTCATGCACGACGGCGGGGGGAAGGCTAAGGAAAAGAACCTCCGCATCACCGAGGCCGTCCTCCGGGAGGCCAGGAAGAAGGGCCTTAAGCCGGTCCGCCTGGACGAACTTCTAAACCTGAACGACCCAATGAAGAAGCGATAATTTGTAGAATAGCGGGGCGGGCAAGTGGCGGAATTGGTAGACGCACAGGTCTCAAAAACCTGCGATCTCACGGTCATGAGGGTTCGATTCCCTCCTTGCCCAAACACCTTCAAGAAAGCAACGGAAGGCTACAGAAAGCAACGGAAAGCAACGGAAGGCAAGAGAGATCGCCCGCTCTTACTTTCCGTTGCTTTCCGTTGCCTTCTTTTGCTTTCAGTTGCTCTAAGTGTACGGTATGCTGATCCGGGTCGGTTCCGGCTTGGGTTTCCAGCGGAATTCCGTTTCCTGGAGTTCTATGGCTATCTGCATGATCTCTTTTATTATGCAGGTCACCGGGATGGAGAAGATCACGCCCCAGATGCCGCCTATCTGCGCGCCGGCCATAAGCGCCAGCAGGATTACCGCGGGGTTGAGGTCCACGGCCTTCTTCATTATATAGGGCTGCAGGAACCAGTCGTCGAAAAAACGTATCCCGGTGAAGAAGGCCAGGATCTTTATAACGGGCAGGATGGCGCCGCCGAACTGGAGGTAGGCCACTATAGAGGAGAGCACCGCCCCGACTATAGCGCCCAGGTAGGGAATAAGGCTGGAGAGGCCTATCAATATCGCTATGACCGCCGCGTAGTTCAGGCCCATCAGCAGCAGGCCCGTAAAGGCTATCAGGAAGATCACGAAGGCTTCGGTTAGGATGCCGCGCAGATAATTGCCCAGGGACCCGTCTATGCGCGAGGCTATGTGGTGGATTATCTCGGCGTGGCGCGCCGGCAGATGGTCCACCAGGTAGTCCAGGATGCCCGCGCCGCCCACCAGCATGAAGAAAGTGATGAAAGGCACAATGAAGAACAGCGTCATCATAGGCAGCATGGAGAGAATGAGCTGCGGCACCAGCCCCAGCAAATGGTCCAGCTTAGCCTCCAGGCGCAGTGTGGCCAGGAAAGGATAGTCCTTCACCCATTTGGCGTTCAGCTTGGTCACGAACAACTGGATGCGCTCGGCGTAGGAAGGCCAGTCCTGCTTCAGCGCTTCCAGTTCCAGGGACAGGAAGCTCATGAGCAGGTAGACCACCAGGAAGAGAAAAGCGCCGGCGCCGATATAAAGGCCGGCCACCGCGTAAGTGCGCTTTATCCCGCGCACTTCGAAGTACTTTATCATCGGGCTGAGGATATAGGCCAGGGCGGCGCTCAGGATGAAGGGGAAAACGGCCGTCTGGGCCAGGACTATAAAATACAGCGCCGCCACGCCGACGAAGACCGGCAGGAGGAACTGCGCGTAATTATTTTTCTGCTGGGTTTCTGTCTGCATTCTTCCTCTATTCGGCGACGGGCTTCTCTATGATAGCCCGCAGGCGGGCGGAGAGGATCTTGGCCAGCTGCGCCGCTATGACCACGCCGATGGCGGGACGGGCGAAAAGGAGGGACTCAAGCTTTATCTTGAACAGCATGAAGACCTTGGTGTCCTCGGTGGCGTGGGCGGCGGCCGTGCGTGGCATTTCCTCCAGCAGGGCCATCTCGCCGAAGAACTCGCCCGGGTGCACCTGGGCTATCACCGAGCTCTTCTGCGTGACCGGGTCCAGCCGGGAGAGGGCTATCTTGCCGGAGAAGACTATGAAAAGGGCGCGGCCTATGTCGCCCTGGGCGAAAAGGGTCTCGCCCTTCAGGTAGGTGCGCTCCTGGAGGCTTTCCAGAACGTGGATCAACTGGCGCTTCTTTATCCCGTCGAAAAGCTTTATCCCCTTCAGGAAGGTCAGTTTCGCGAGGATTTCTTCGTCGTAGATGTGGCTGAGAATATTGAGCAGGCTCATTTATTTCCTCGAGAAAAGCCCGTAGACCGCCTGGGCTATCTTGAACCAGCCGCTGCTGACCGCTCCGGAGAGCGACTTCACCCCGCCGATGATGGGGTCGAGGGCCGTCAATTTGCCGTCGGCGTTCAGCGCCAGGTATTCCACGGCCTTGGCCGTATGCCGCAACTGCTGCAGCGTCAGTACGGCCTGTACCACCAGGGCCACAAAAGCCAGGGTCACGACGACCACGGAAACAGTGAGTAGTGTAGTATCCATAAAATTACCTCCGCGCCGCATCTTTACCAGTATATAATATTTTAAAAGGAGGCAGGCACCTTTTGGCCTTTTAAAGGCATCAAAACATCAAAAAGGTGCCAGCCTCCTTTTTAAGCACCGGTATCGTGGGGGGAATGGAGGGCACGGAATTCCCGGTCGCCCAGTACCGCGTTGCGATTTTTATCGAAAGGGCGCCAGAGTTTTCCGGGTACCGGTTCGGACATGTATTCCAAATATCTGGCGGCGCAGGCTGCAGGGCTATCGCCCAGCGGCTCCAGCACCACATTCTTGTCGGCAAAACCTTCATCCTTACCCAGATACTGGGAGGCGCTTGACCAGGGGTAATCCCCGGGTTTTGCCGCCAGACCCGCCTTAACCGGATTAAGGTGTATATACCGGGTCAGCGCCAGGGAGTATTTATCGTCCTGGATCAGCTTGTATTTGTACCGTCCCTCAAAAAGGTGCCCGGTCCTGCCGTATTTCCTATTGAAGCCGTGCGAATAGTCATTGTTCAGCGCGAACATCGCCTCTGCCAGGTTCGCCTTAGGCGTCACCAGGTAAAGGTGTATGTGATTCGTCATCATGGCGAAAGCCGGAATCAGCAGGTTGAAATCACGCTTCGCCTTCTCCAACAGCGACATGTACTGGAACCTGTCCTCAATATCCGTGAAAATCTGGCACTTATCATTTCCCCTGTCGGTGATATGGTAATGTGCGTTCTCAAAGAAAATTCTATGTCCTCTAGGCATCCCAAGATTGTACCACAAAAAGGAGGCTGGCACCTTTTTGATGTTGAGGGCCTCCAAAAGGGGCAAAAGGAGGCAGCCTCCTTTTTGTATAATGATACTTGCATTTATAAAGGACTTTGCTATGACCACTCAGAACACGGATTATTCAAAGACGGTCTTTCTACCCAATACCTCGTTCACCATGAGGGGGGACCTGACTCGGAAAGAGCCGGGCATCCTGGAGGCCTGGAACAAAATGGACCTTTACGGCAAGATGCTGGAAAAGCGCCGCTCCGCCAGGCCCTTCATCCTGCACGACGGGCCGCCCTACGCCAACGGCCATATCCATATCGGCCACGCCCTCAACAAGATCCTGAAGGACATGGTTATAAAGTCCC
>CAMTWW010000202.1:0-10582 GCA_947085555.1 uncultured Elusimicrobia bacterium
TCACGCTGACCGAGGCGAACTCCGGCAGCGATCCGGGTTCCCTGCGCACTTCCGCCGCCAAAGACGGAGATCATTTTATCATCTCCGGGACCAAGAATTTCACCACCAACGGCGGCATCGCCGACGTGCTGATAGTGTTCGCCCAGACCTGCAAGGAAAAAGGCGCCAAGGGCATTTCCGCCTTTCTCCTTACCAGTGACGTTCCCGGTTTTAAGGTAGGCAAACACGAGAACAAGATGGGGATAAGGTCTTCCAGCACCACCGAGATGGTCTTCGATAATTGCCTCGTTCCGGCCGCTTCCCTGCTCGGCGAAGAGAATAAAGGTTTGAAAGTGGCGCTGACCACGCTCGACGGCGGGCGCATCGGCATAGCCGCGCAGGCGGTAGGCATCGCCGAGGCGGCTCTGGACGAAGCCATCCGCTACTCCAAGGAAAGAGTACAGTTCGGGAGGCCGATCTGCGAGCTGGAAGGCATCCAGTTCATGTTGGCCGACATGGCCACTGAAGTGGAAGTCGCCAAGACCATGCTCTACCGCGTGGCCTGGATGAAAGAATCCCACTCAGGGAAATACACAAAAGAAGCGGCCATGATAAAGCTCTACGCCTCCGAAATGTCGCACCGCGTCTGCCATAAAGCGCTGCAGGTGCACGGCGGCTACGGTTTCATGAAAGAATATAAAATAGAACGGCTCTACAGGGACCAGCGGATCACTGAGATCTACGAGGGCACTTCCGAGATACAGAAATGCGTTATAGCCCGCAGCATCTTAGGAGAATAATATGAACGTAGCGGTCATTTTACAGCAGGTCCCTGACACCGAAGCGGCGGTAAAGCCGAATTCCGCGGCCCCTGGCGCTATTACAGAAGAAGGCGTAAAATTCATACTCAATCCCTACGACGAGTACGCCGTGGAAGAGGCGCTGAAGATCACGGAAAAAGACGGCGGAGAGGTGGTGGGGGTCTGCATAGGGCCCGACCGCGCCGAGACCGCTATCCGCATGGCCATGGCCATGGGGCTGGAGCGCGCTATACTGATCTCGGAACCCGCTGCCGTCGAGGCAGATATCGTAACCCAGGGAGGGATACTCGCCGCCGCCTTAAAAACACTTTCGCCCCGTCTGGTCCTCTGCGGCCGGGAAATGATAGACAATCAGAACGACGCCGCCGCCGCGCTAGTGGCCCGCAAGCTGGGCATACCCCATGTGCTGGCGGCGAGCAAAATAGAGGTCTCCGGCGACAAGGCCGTCGTCGTCCGCGATATAGAAGGCGGTTCTCTTGAAATAGAAACCGCGCTCCCCGCCGCTATCTCCTGCCAGAAGGGTCTCAATGAACCCCGCTATCCCACCCTTATCGCCATCAAAAGGGCCAAGAACAAGGAAATAAAGAAAATGACGCTTGCGGAGCTCGGCCTGACCGCCGCCCCCGCCAAAAGCCGGGTCACCGCCCTGCGCCTCCCCAACGCCAGGGCCGCCGGGGTCAAGGTAACCGGCACGCCGGAAGAAGTCACGGGCAAATGCCTGGCCTGGCTTTCGGAAACGGCGAAAGTTATTTAAAGAAGGGTAGAGGGGATAGGGTAGAGGGTAGAGTTATAAGGAACTCCTTACCCTAAACCCTCTACCCTGAACCCTCTACCCTGAGCTTTAAGGAGAAAATTATGCCTGGTGTCCTCGTCTGGATAGAAACTTCGGAAGGTAAAATACGGAAGGTCACGCGTGAAGCCGCCGGAGCCGGCGCTAAACTGGCCGCGGGGCTGAACGCCCCGCTCTGCGCCGTCCTTTTTAACGGCAAGGACCTGCTCCCGGAGCTGGGGAACCTTGGTTTTTCAAAAATTTATACCGCCGACGGGCCCGATTTCGAGAAGTACTCCGGCGAGGCTTACGCCGAGGCGCTCGCGGCGGCCGGCGAACTGTGCGGCGCCGACGTTTTCCTTACCGGGGCCACGGCTCTGGGCAGGGACCTTTCGGCCTGCCTCGCCGCCAGGCTCGACGCCGCTCTGGCTATAGATGTGACCGAGATCCTTTACGACGCGAAGCCGCTGAAAGTTATCCGCCCCGTTTATTCCGGCAAACTCCTGGCCGAAGTGGAACTGACCGCCGAAAAGAAAGTCATTTCGCTGCGTCCCAATGTCTTCCCCATAACCGAAAAACCCGCGGCGTCGCCGGAGCTGGTCCCCCTTTCCCTGGAAAATCTGCCTATACGCGCCGAGGTCCGCAAGGCCATCAAGGCCGCTGAAGGCGTCATGGACGTAACGGAAGCCACCATAGTGGTCTCCGGCGGCCGCGGAACAGGCGGCCCCGCCGGGTTCAAGGTCATAGAGGACCTGGCCAGAGCTTTGGGGGCCGCCCTGGGCGCTTCCAGGGTTGCCGTGGACGAGGGCTGGATAGAGTACTCGCACCAGGTAGGCCAGACGGGAAAAGTCGTCTCGCCCGTGCTTTATATCGCCTGCGGGATCTCCGGCTCCACCCAGCATTTCGCCGGCATGGGGACCTCGAAGTTCATCATCGCCATAAATACCGACCCCGACGCGCCCATAATGCAAAAAGCCGATTTCGCTATCGTGGGCGACCTCTTCAAAGTTGTGCCTGTTCTGAAAGAGGAATTATTGAAAGCCGTTAAATAAGATGCACAAGAGAAAAGAATTCGCCTCCACCGCCGTGATGAAGAAGCTCATGGCGGATTATTTTTACGAGCTGGACGCGGCGGCCAGGACCGGCTCGGCGAAAATCGCCTGGTGCACCAGCGTGGGCCCCGCCGAACTGCTCCGCTCAATGGGCTTCCTTGTCTACTTCCCGGAGAACCACGGCGCCATGCTGGGCGCCACGAGGATGGCCCAGGACTGCATCCCGCTGGCGAACGCGGCCGGCTATTCCCCGGAGATCTGCTCCTACCTTACCAGCGATATCGGCGCCTGCCTGAAGGGGGAAACGCCTCTTTCCAGGGCTTACCCCGGCATAAAAGAGCCGCCCAGGCCCGACGTGCTGGTCTTCAACACCAACCAGTGCAGGGACGTGCAGGACTGGTTCGCCTGGTACGCCCGCAAGTTCAATGTCCCCCTTCTCGGCGTCCTTACTCAAAGGGGAGTGGGCGAGGTCACCGGCACGCATATAGACAGCGTAGCCGCGCAGCTAGCCGCCCTCGTCCCGGAGCTGGAGAAGCTCTCCGGGCAGAAACTCGACCCGCAGAAGCTTAAAGAGACCGTGGGCCTCTCCCTCGAGTGCAGCCGCCTCTGGCGCCAGGTCCTCGAGACCGCCTGCAATGTCCCCTCCCCCCTGACCTTCTTCGACGCGACCATCCAGATGGGTCCGGCCGTGGTTTTAAGGGGCACCGGCGCGGCCGTGGCTTATTACAAAGAGCTGCTCTCGGAGCTCCGGGAGCGGATCAAGCAGGGCGTCTGGGCCGTCGAGGGAGAAAAATACCGGCTTTACTGGGAAGGGATGCCCGTCTGGGGAAAACTGAGGGACCTTTCCGATTTCTTCGCGGAGCTCAAAACCTGCGTGGCGGCGTCCACCTATTGCAACTCCTGGATCTTCGAGGACCTCGACCCGGAGGACCCTTTCAGAAGTATGGCCCGGGCCTACACCAAGCTCTTCGTCGTCCGCTCCGATGAGAAGAAAGAGGACTATATCGGTGAGATGGCCAAAAAGTTCACCATCGACGGCATACTGTTCCACGACTCGAAGACCTGCCCCAATAATTCCAACAGCAGATACGGGATGCCCGAGAGACTGCAGAAAAAACTCGGCCTCGGCACGGTCACTATTTTCGGAGACCTCAACGACCTCCGCTGCTACTCGGAAGAGCAGTCAAAAACCAAGATAGAAGCTTTCATAGAACAGCTGGAGAAATGATGTTCCTGGGAATCGACATCGGGGCCTCGGCCGCAAAGGCGGTCCTGCTCGGCGCGGACAGGCAGGTCCTGGCTTCGGCCGCCGGGAATTCCGGCGTGAATTTCGCCCTAGCCGCCGACGAGCTGCGCGCCCGCTGCCTGGCCGCCGCCGGCCCCGGGGCCGCGGCCGGCTACACCGTCTCCACCGGCTACGGGCGCCGGAACGTGGCCTTCGCCGACGAGACCAGGACCGAGATTTCCTGCCACGCCAGGGGCGGCCATTTCTATTACCCCCGCGCCTGCACTATCGTGGACATCGGCAGCCAGGACAATAAAATTATCAAAGTGGACGATGCGGGAAAACCAATCTCGTTCAAGATGAACCGCAAATGCGCCGCCGGCACCGGCGCTTTCCTGGAGGAGATAGCCCCCAGGCTCTCGCTCTCCCTCGGGGAGCTGGACGGCATGGCCCGCAAAGCGCGGGAAGAGCTGGAACTGGGCTCTTTCTGCGCCGTCTTCACCAAGACCGAGATCCTGGCCAAGATCGCCCACGGGGCCAGGCTGGAGGACATAGTCAGGGGCGTGTTCGGCTCCATCATAAAGAGGATCGTGGAAATGGACACTTTGGAAGGCGATATCGTAATGACTGGCGGCGTGATCGCGCACAACCCCTACCTCGGGGAAATGCTTCAGAAGAAATTGGCCGGAAAACTGTTCATCCCCCCCGCCCCCCAGTTCGCCGGGGCCCTGGGCGCCGCGCTCTTCGCCCTGGAGCTCTCGGCGGCAAAGAGGGGCGCGCGGCCACAATGACGCTTGATTTTCTTTTCAAACCGAAGTCTGTCGCCGTCATCGGCGCCTCGAACAGGCCGCTCACCATCGGCTACCGGATCCTCCAGAACCTTTCTGACGCCGGCTATAAAGGCGCGGTGTATCCCGTCCATCCTGCCGAAGACAATATCTGCGGCCTGAAAGCCTACAAGTCCATCCTCGACGTCCCGGGCGGCGTGGACGTCGCACACCTGGTGGTAAAGAGCGCGCTCGTGCCCGCGGCGCTCGAGGAATGCGGCCGGAACGGCGTAAAAGCCGCGATAATAAACACGGCGGGTTTCAGCGAGACCGGAAAGGAAGGGCTGGCGCTGGAGAAAAAGATAAAGGGGATAGCGGCAAAAACCGGGATGAGGCTCTTCGGCCCTAACTGCCAGGGCATCATGAATTCCGACCCGCTGGTCCGGGCCTATTGCAATTTTACCTACACAAAGCTCAGGCAGGGCGTGATCTCCGTAGCGGCGCAGAGCGGCGGGGTGGGCGAGGTGCTGATCCAGAGGCTGAATTCCCTGGGCGCCGGCTTCAGGATGTACGCCTCGAACGGGAACGCGGCGGATATAAGCATTTCCGAGATAATGAAATACTGGGCGGCCGACGAGGGAACCAAAGTGATCATGGTCCACCTGGAGAGCCTCGCCGACCCTAAAGAATTCATGGAGACGGCCTCGAAGGTCAGCCGGAAGAAGCCAGTGCTCGCCCTTTGGACCGGCAGGACACCCCAGGGCGCCCAGGCGGTAGTTTCCCACACCGGCCGGCTGATGGGGGCCGGTTTTCCTATGCAACTCCTGCTGGTGAAATGCGGGGTGCTCAGCTTCAGCGACCAGGACGAGCTCTGCCAGGCCGCGCTCGCTTTCGCCGCGCAGCCGCTGCCGAAGGGCAACAGGGTGGCGATAGTCACCAATACCGGCGGTCACGGGATAATCGCCGCTGACGGCTGCATCGAGGCCGGCCTTCAGGTCCCCCCTTTGTCCGATTCTGCCCGCGCGGCGCTTAAGGCCGGTTTGCTCCCCGAAGCTTCGGCCTCGAATCCCGTCGATGTCCTGGCCACGGCGGGACCCGGACATTACGGCCTTGCCCTCACAGAAATAATGAAGGACCCCGGCACGGACGCCGTCCTTGTAAATTTTATCACCCCTTTCTTCGTGGACTGCGAGGGCGTAGCCCGGGAAATAGTCCGCGCCTGCGCGGAGAGAAAAAAAACCGTGGCGGCGGTAATAATGACCGACAAGGCGCAGCAGGCCAAAACCCTGGAAATAATAAAGGACGGCGGCATCCCCGTCTACGACTTCCCGGAGACGGCGGCTAAAGCGCTGGGCGCGATGTCCAGGCTGGCCGAGTACCGCAGCCGGGAGAAGGAAAAAACAGGGCCTCTCGCGGGCGTGGATAAAAAAGCCGCCCGGTCGGTGATAAACGTCGCGCTTAAACAAAAGCGCACCCTCCTCGGAGCGCGGGAATGCGCTAAGATCCTGGACGCCTACGGCATCCCCCGCGCGCAGACGGAGAACTGCCGGAACCTGGAAGACTGCCTTATCGCCGCCGAAAAACTCGGCTTCCCGCTTGTCCTCAAAATAGATTCCCCCGAAGTGGTTCACAAAACCGAGGCGGGCGGCGTAGTTTTGAACATACGGAACATAAAGGAGCTCGCCGCCGGTTTCAGAATGCTCAAAGCGGTCGCTCCCGGCGCGAGGCGCCTGTTGCAGGAGCAGCTACCGGCGGGAATAGAGGTGATCGCCGGCGCGTACGCCGTGGCCGGCGCGGGCCATGTTCTTATGTTCGGACTGGGCGGGGTCCTTGTGGAAGTCCTGAAGGACGTCGTGTTCCAGTTCGCTCCCTTGAGCGTGCCCGCGGCGCGGAGGATGGTAGCCTCGATAAAATGCCGCGCCATCCTTGAAGGGTTCCGGGGCAAAGAGGGCGCCGATGCTGAAAAGCTAGCGGAAATATTAGTCAGGCTGTCGCAGCTGGTGACCGATCTCCCGGAGATAAAGGAACTAGACCTGAACCCCATCTTCGCGTACCCGGACCCCTCCGGGACGGCCGCGGTGGACATAAGGATAAAAATATAATGGGCGCGCACTGGCTTAACCTGGGGGAGATCACGGCGGTGAACGCCAAAAAGTTCAGGGACAAGGTCGCCCTGAAGGAAAGCGGGAGGTCCCTCACTTTCGGCGAGCTGAACCTGCGGGCCAACCGCCTGGCCAATGCGCTTACTTCGCTCGGTCTTGTGAAAGGCGACAAGATTTCCTGCCTGCTTGAAAATTCCATTGAAATTGTGGAACTCTATCTCGCCACGGCTAAAACGGGGCTCGTGATAAACCCGATAAATTTCAGGCTGGCCGCAGGCGAGGTGGAATACATATTGAGGGACTCGGACGCGAAAGCGGTCATCGCGCATGAAGAATTCGCCCGCCACAGCGATAAAGAGAACCTCCCGGGAATCAAGGATTTCATCTCCGTCGGCGCAAACCCGCCACCCGGGTTCCTCGGCTATGAAGCCCTG
Organism: uncultured Elusimicrobia bacterium; assembly: GCA_947085555.1. GTDB lineage: Bacteria > Elusimicrobiota > Elusimicrobia > Elusimicrobiales > UBA9959 > UBA9959. Next base: position 7,150 of record CAMTWW010000202.1, read on the forward strand.
CTCTCCGGGGCGGCCGAAGCCGAGCCCGAAGCGGAACTGGAGCCGCGGGACCCCTGGGTGCTGCTTTATACTTCGGGCACTACGGGGCGGCCGAAAGGCGTAGTGCGCTCGCATGAATCCTATATCGCGTTCTATTTGATCAGCGCCGTGGATTTCGGGTTCGGCGAGGCCGACATCTGCCTGAATGTGATGCCATTGTGTCATGTCAATTCCACTTTTTTCTCTTTCACCTTCACCTACCTCGGCGCAAGCCTTTACATCCAGCCGGCCCGGCGCTTCGACCCGGTGGAGATCTTTGACATTATCCAGAGGGAAAAAATAACCTTCATCTCCCTTATCCCGACGCATTACAACCTTATGCTTACCGTGCCGGCAGAAAAGAGAAGGCTGTACGAAGTCGGCTCTATCCGCAAGCTTCTCTGCTCCTCCGCCCCGGCCCGGAAGGAGATGAAGACGGCGGTGATGGAAATGTTCAAAGGGGTAGAGCTCTACGAGGCTTACGGCTCTACCGAGGCCGGGATAGTCACCGTGCTCAAGCCGCATGAACAGCTTACCAAGCTCTGCTCCATCGGGAGGGAATCATGCGGGACAAGCCTGATCAGGCTGCTCGGCCCGGACGGCGGCCCCGTTCCTGCGGGCGAGGTGGGCGAACTTTACTCGAAAGGCCCGATGTTGTTCGACAAATACCACAAACTGCCGGGAAAAACGGCCCAGTCATTCAGGGACGGCTGGTTCTCAGCAGGCGACATGGCGAGGGAAGACGGGGACGGCTACTACTACATCGTGGATAGAAAAGATAACATGATAATAACGGGCGGGGAGCACGTGTACCCGTCCGAGATAGAGTCGCTGCTCGCCGGCCATCCGGCGGTCTTTGACGCGGCGGTCATCGGGGTGCCCGACAAGATCTGGGGGGAAGCTATTAAAGCGGTGGTGATACTGCGGGAAGGCGCGGCGGCGAGCGAGGCCGAAATAATAAATTTCTGCGCGGGAAAGACGGCGTCCTTCAAGAAGCCTAAAACTGTGGCATTTATCACGGCGGCCGAGATGCCCAGGACCCCCACCGGCAAGATCCTGCACAGGGAATTACGACGGAAATTCGGTTCCGCCACGTGTTAACGGGCGCGAATCCCCCGAATTGACAATACCAGGGCCTTTTGTTAAAATTTGGCAGGCTCAACATGAAAAAAACCAGGCCCGCAACAGCTCCGTCCCGGCCCCGGCCGCGGACAACGCCAAAGACCCTCAGCAGGCCCAAATCACCTGCCCAAAAACCCCCGAAGTTCGCCGTAATCGGCAGCGGGGTGATAGGGAGCATCCTGGCCGCCCATCTTTTGAGGAATAAGAGCTGCGTGGTGCTGGCGGACACCATGAAATCCCGCCTGGACTGCATCATGGAAAAGGGCCTCTCCATCAGCGATCCGGCTCACTTTACCCATGGGTCCTTCACGGCCAGGGCCGGACAGACCTGCTGCTCCCTTTCGGAGGCGGTGCGCCTGGGAGCTGAAACCATTTTCATCTGCGTAAAGGCGCCTGCCATCCGCTCCCTCCTGCCGGAAATCAGGGATGTCTGCGGCGGGCAGAGCAGGGTGAAAGTAATAAGCTTCCAGAACGGCCTGGACACCGAAGAGTTGCTGGCCCAGGCCGCCGGCAGGGAGAACGTCCTGAGGGCGGTGGTAAACTACGCCGGGCGGCTGGCTCCCGACGGCGGGGTGGAGATCACTTTTTTTAACGGCCCGAACTATATCGGCGCCCTGGAAGCCTCGGCGGTCCCGCACGCAAAGGCCGCCTGCGAGGCGCTCACCGCCGCGGGACTGGAGACAAAGTACAGCAGCGAGGTGAAGAGGCAGGTTTGGGAGAAAGTAATCCTGAACTCCGTACTCAACCCCATCTCCGCCCTGACCGGGATGACTATGAGGCAGGTCATGCAATGCCCCTCCACGCTGGAGCTCGTCAAAGAGCTGGCCCGCGAGGCGATCGTGGTCGCAGGCCGCAGCGGGGTCAGCCTGCCGGAGAGCTTCCTGGATTTTTGCGTCTCCTATCTAAACAAGGCCGGCCATCACAAGCCCTCCATGCTGGTGGACATTGAAACCACGGGACGGACCGAGATAGAATTCCTGAACGGGAAGATCTGCGAGTACGCCGATAAGAAAAAGGTGGCCGTACCTTTCCATAGAGCCATCTGCGCCCTGGTGAAAGGGGTGGAGAGCAGGAAAAATTCGCAACTGTAGCTGAAAGACTTTCGGAAATAAAGGAGTTGAACATGAGCTTATCCTGGCTGGTAAAAGACGACGAACTTAAAGACCATTCGCTTTGGGGCAAAGAGCATTGGGGCACCGAGGCCCCCTGCACGATGTACGAGAAGAAGCCTATCCTCGACGCTGCCGGCAAGGAAGTGGAAGGACTTTACTCCGCCTGGATCACGCTTAACAACCCGGCGCAGCTCAATTCCTACACCACCGGCATGGTGAAAGGGGTCATTGCCGGTTTCCACAACGCCTCGCTCGACAGGAGCGTGGTGGCCGTGGTCTTCACCGCCGCGGGCGAGAGGGCCTTCTGCACCGGCGGGAATACGAAAGAATACGCGCAATACTACTCCGGCAAGCCGAATGAATACGGCGAGTACATGGACCTTTTCAACGGGATGGTGGATTCCATCCTCCACTGCAAGAAGCCGACCATCTGCCGCGTGAACGGCATGAGGATAGCCGGCGGCCAGGAAATAGGCATGGCCTGCGATATCACCATCGCCGCCGATACCGCTATTTTCGGCCAGGCGGGGCCCAGGCACGGCTCGGCTCCCGACGGCGGCTCCACCGATTTCCTGCCCTGGTACCTGAGCATAGAGGACGCTATCTGGAACTGCATCTCCTGCGAGCTTTTAAGCGCTTACAAGGTGAAGAAGCTGGGAATGATAGGCCAGGTGGCCCAGGTCATAAAAAAAGACGGGAAATTCATCCGCAACCCCGGCGTGATCACGGATAAATACGTCGACGACGGCGAGATAGTTTACGGCGAATTCGTCGCGGGAGAGGCGGGGAAGGCGGCGCGGGAGTTCCTTAAGACCGCGCAGTTGGACTTCACGCTGCTCGACAAAGCCGTCAACACTACGATCTGGAAATTGACCAACCTCTTCCCGGGCTGCCTGGCGAAGACGCTGGACAGCATGCGGGCGAAGAAGAAATATTTCTGGGACCAGGCCAAGAGCTATAACCGCCACTGGCTCGCGGCGAATATGAACACGGAGGCCTATATGGGCTTCAATGCTTTCAATTCTAAGAAAACTACCGGCAAGGATGTCATAGACTTTATCGAATACCGGCAGCTGATAGCCAAGGGAAAGCCCGTGGATGAAGCTTTCATGGAAGCGGTCCTGCCCAAGCCAACGGGCAGGGTAGAGAGATCGGAAGAGCACACGTCTGAACTCCAGTCA
>CAMTWW010000203.1:0-2287 GCA_947085555.1 uncultured Elusimicrobia bacterium
GAACTCTTTGGCGGTGTCGTGGATCCTGGTTTTTACGCCCCTGTTCCTGGAGGCCAGCTTCTCTGATTTGCGCCAGGCTTTGATAGCGCTGGTATGTCTTCCGGTCTTGAGTTTTGCCATAGTGATCATAGTTTATCATTCTATGCCGGAAAAAGCAAATATCCGCGGAGGGAGCGTACCGGAAGGGCATGGTGCTTTCGCGCGGGGGCTGTCCGGGATGGCGGGTGCCGGGCTGATAACGAAGGCGCTGGGCTATGCCCGCGACGCTTTGCTGGTCGCTTTCTTCGGCGGCGGGGCACTGGCAGACGCCTACTACGCGGCTTTTCGCCTGATGAACGTTTTCAGGCGCACCGTTGGAGAAGGCGCGCTTAACGCCGTGTTCCTCCCTCTTCTTGAAAAGAAAAAAACGCTCGGAAAAGACGCTGAACGCAGTTTTTTCTCCTCCGCCTGGACGGTTATTTTTTGCGGCTCCGCCCTGCTCGCCGCCGCGGGAATACTATTCCGCAGGGAACTGGCCGCCCTGGCGGCCTGGGGCTTCCGCTCCTCGCCCGGCCAGCTTGAGCTTACGGCCCTGCTCGCCGCGGTCTTCATGCCCCATCTGCTTTTCGTGAACGCCGCCGCGCTTTTCACAGCCACTCTCAATTCGGCGCGCAAATTCTTCCTGCCGGCGCTGGCTCCGGCCGCCTTTTCCCTTTCCGTCATAGCCCTCCTGGCCGCTTTCCACTTCGGCCTGTTCAGCGGGCTGGACGCGCGCGGTAAAATAATACTGGTGGCGGCCGCGGCTTCCGCCTCGGGCCTGCTGCAGGCCGCGGCGCTCCTGCCGCTGCTCAAGCGCGAGGGCTACGGGCTTTCCTTCACTAACCCTTTCAGGACGCTGGGCGCCGCGCCGGCGCTCCTGGCCGCGGCGCCGGCCGCCCTGACGCTGGCCCAGGACCAGGTTTCCATGCTGATAAACACCATGTACGCGAGCTTCCTGGAGCCCGGCTCTATCACCGCCATCTACAATTCGGCGCGCCTGGTACAGTTCCCCGTTTCCCTTTTTGCCGCCGCCGCGGCTACGCTGTCGCTGCCGGAATTAGCGGCGAGGTCGGCCGCCGGCGACGCCGAAGGTTTCAGGCAGCGGCTGAAACCCGCGCTTACCGCTTCCTGGCTTATAATGCTGCCGGCCGCGCTGGGAATCGCCGTCACGGCCCTCCCGATCTGCAGGGCGCTTTTCGAGCATGGCAGGTTCTCTCCGGAGCAGAGCCTGGTCACGGCGCAAGCGCTTTTCTGGCTGGCGCTGGGGCTGCCCGCCTACGGTGTGAACAAGGTGGCGGCTTCGGCCCTTTACGCCATGCGCAGGCAGAAAGCGCCCTTGATCATAATCTCGGGCCAGTTGGCCCTGAACGCTCTCCTCTGCCTGCCGCTGATGCGGACGATGGGCGCCGGCGGCCTGATGCTGGCGACCTCCTTAAGTTCCTGGGCCGCCGCGCTGGCTTTCCTTTTCGTACTTAAGCGGGAAGCCGGGTTCAGCCCGACGGCTATACCGCTTTTCCGCCCCGCGTTGGCCGCCGCCGTCTGCGCCCTGGCCGCCCTGGCTTTACGGGAGGCCCTGGCGCCCGCCGGCCCGCTCCTTGTGACGCTGGTCGCGGTGCCGGCCGCGGTAGCAGTTTATTTTTTAGCCCTTAAAGCGCTCAAAGTGGAAGAGCGGAATTTAGTGACGGGCGGCAGGTTTTAAGACCATGGACCTTACGCATTTACCCGGCGGGCCCGGGGTATACCTGATGCGCGACGCGACCGGAAGCGTGCTCTATGTCGGCAAGGCCAGGGACCTGCGCCACCGCGTCGCTCAATATTTCAGGAAAAACCCTTCCGACACCAGGGGGAAGATCCCCAGCCTGGTGGCGCTCATCCGCAGTATAGACTATATAGCTTCGGCGAGCGAGCGCGAGGCCCTGCTGACCGAGCGCCAGCTCATCCACAGCCTCCAGCCCTTCTTCAATGAAATATGGAAGGACTCCAAGACCTACCCTTACATCGAACTTACCAGGGAGGATTTCCCCCGTCTGCTGTTCACCCGGAGGAAGACCAGGGACGGCGGCCGGTACTTCGGCCCCTATCCCAAAGTGGAGCCGCTGAAGAAACTCACGGCTTATCTCCGGCGGATAAAATTCATAAACCTGCGCCGCTGCCGCTGGGACTTTTCGCTGGCGAAGCCGCTGGCCGAACGCAAAATACAGGCCTGCCTTTATTTCCACACCGGCCAGTGCACCGCGCCCTGTGCCGGCAGGATCTCCAAAACCGCCTA
>CAMTWW010000204.1:0-1485 GCA_947085555.1 uncultured Elusimicrobia bacterium
CATAGTTTCCGCCACCGACGTTTCGATGCGCATACAGGGCCGCCGCTACGCGCGGCTGCTGCAGACCGACGCGGCCATAAACCAGGGGAATTCCGGGGGCCCGTTGCTCAACATCAAAGGCGAGATAATAGGGGTGAACTCAGCTATCTTCTCGCCGTCCGGGGCTTTCTCCGGCATGGGTTTCGCGATACCGGCGCAGGAGGCGCGCCGCGCTTAGGGCTCGTTAAAGAATAATTGTCGACGGGTCGGCGCAGCTGTTCATTCCCTGCGCGCAAGTATTGTATTATACGGTAATAGCGCGTTTTACCGCGCTCTTTAGGCCATAAGGGAAGGATATGAAAATACTTCTGGTTGAGGATAATGCGCTTACAAGGAACACCATAAAGGCCCTGCTGGCCAAGCTGGGACATGAGGTCGTGGCCGAAGCGGAGACCGGCGAAAAAGCCGTGGAATATTTCGCCGAATTCAAGCCCGATGTGGTCTTCCTCGACATAATCCTGCCCGGAAAGTCCGGCCTCGACGCGCTGGAGGAGATCCTGGAGATAGACCCGCAGGCGCGCGTGGTCGTCATCACCGCCGTGGACCAGGAAGAGATAGACCAGCGGCTTAAAGACAAAGGCGTGCGCGCGGTGCTGCGCAAGCCTTTCTCTTTCGACGATTTCAAGGTGCTGATGAAAGACCTGGGCACGAAGGAAACGGCGACAGGCAGGACGCTCAAGGAAATAGCCTCCGCCAGCATGGAGCGCTGCGCGGCCAGGCTGTCCCGCCTCTCCGGCGGCAAATGGAGCGTGGCCGGGATCCGCGTCTCGCAGGGCGCCATGGATGAGATTGTCAGCGGCCGCACTGCCTCAGGCGCCTCCGGTTTCGCGGTGTATTTCAGCGTGGCCGGCGATTGCCCCTTTTCTTCGATAATAATTTTCAAGCCGGAAGATATCGGGATAATTTCCCGCGCCTTTCTCGGCACGGCGCAGCTGCCCGGCATCAGCCAGGCGCAGGAACTGCTGTTCTCCGAACTCGGGAATATCATCCTGAACTCCGTCATAGGCGCTTTGTCCAACAGGCTTAAGCGCGGCTTCCTGCCCTCGGCGCCCAAATGCGTACAGGGAGAAAGCCGTTTCCTCCTGGAAGCGCTTTGCGACACGCTGGACAGCGGGCAGCGCTATTCCGTAGCCGCCATCACTTTGGACCTGAAGTACGAAAGCGATACCACCCGCTGCGAAGCCGTAGTAGTGATCCCGGAAAGCCTGGACAAAGCCTTGTCGGCGGCATAGCGCGCAGGCCTTATCGGCCCGCGGCAATGGCGGCGGAGCTCCCGAAAATCTTATAATATCCGTGAAGCCGCCGACGTAGCTCAGTGGTAGAGCACCCGCCTTGTAAGCGGAAGGTCGTCAGTTCAATCCTGACCGTCGGCTGAGAATTTCTGGCCCGCAGCGCGGGCTATTTGCTAAAATATACCGCACGGCCTCTTCGTCTAGCGGTTAGGAC
>CAMTWW010000205.1:0-2583 GCA_947085555.1 uncultured Elusimicrobia bacterium
GCTTCATGCCACTTCGGTGTAGCCCAAAATCGGCCAGTCAAATGCATAGCTATCAGCGAAACGCTATACTAGGGCTTTCCTGGGCCCGTTTAGTATTTTATGGGAAAATTTTAAGCCCATATCCCAGCAGGCCTCCACCCTTTGAGTGAATCTTGGTTTTTACTATCTCAAAAGCTTTGTTTTCCCGCTTGCCATCCATTATCCATTTACCGATAGGATAGGCAACCAGATCAGCTATCTGCATCCCAACGATGTTCTGCGATTTCTGATTAAAAGAAAGGTCCGCGAATTTGGACTGAATTTCTTCAGCCTTGAAAATTGGCGTCCCTTTTTTGAAATCTTCATCTATTTTGCGGGAGAGAGACGAAGCCAGCCCAGCTCCTCGTGGTTAAGATTGATTAAAATATTTTCGGAAAAAGCTCACTTTCCTGTCTATTTTATTAATAATACAAAAAAAACCCCTTGGCAGTCTTCGTCCGGCGGGCCGCAGGCGTGCTCATACAGCGACGCCTGCGCGGCCGGCCTGAATTTCGGGAATTCCGGCGCCTTTTTTTACGGCGCTGGAAATGCTAGAATAATAACGTAGGCAGTCCGGTTGGCCTGAGCAGAAGTCCTTCAGTTCCCGGCAAAAATTACTACTGATCGCGCTATATGGCGCGGCTTTTTTCTATGATAACCCTCAGGAACGTTTATAAATCATTCTCCTCGCAGGTCCTTTTCGAGGAGGCTTCCCTGCAGATAAACGAGTGTGAGCGCTTCGCGCTGGTCGGCCCTAACGGCGCCGGCAAGTCCACACTTTTCAAGATGATGCTGCGCGCCGAGGAAGCGGACGACGGCGAGATCCAGTTCAAGAAGGGCGTGGTGGTGGGCTACCTGCCGCAGGAGAACGCGCCGGTCTCCGAACGCTCCGTCATCGAGGAAACCCTGGACGGCGTGGAGGACTACGACGGGCGCATAGAGGCCGAGGGCAAGTCCATCCTGATGGGCCTCGGCTTTAAAGTCGCCGATTTCGACCGCAAGGTCAACACCCTCAGCGGCGGCTGGGCCATGCGCGTGGCGATGGGCAAGCTGCTGCTCAGGAAGCCGGACCTCCTGCTGCTGGACGAACCCACCAACCACCTGGACCTGGACTCCCTGCTGTGGCTGGAGGAATACCTGGCGGGCTATCAGGGCGCCATCTTCGTCATCTCCCACGACCGCGACTTCATAAACAAGATCTGCAATGCCATTGTCTCGCTGCAGGACCGAACCCTGCGCGTCTACCACGGCGACTACGAGAATTTCCTGGCCCAGCGCCAGTCCGAGAAGGAAAAGATCTATTCCGCCTGGAGGCTGCAGCAGGAAGAAATAGAGCAGATGGAGGATTTTATAGCCCGCAACCGGGCCCGCGTCTCTACCGCCTCGCGGGTGCAGAGCATGATCAAGCGCCTGGACAAGTTGGAGCGGATAGAGCTGGTCCAGGAAGTCAAGACGGTCAAGATGCGCTTCCCGCAGCCCAACCGCACCGGCGCCAATGTGCTGGAGCTCCGGAATATCAGCAAAATTTACAATGTTCCCGGCCAGGAGCCGATAAAAGTTTACGAGAATTTCGATTTCCAGCTGCAGCGCGGACAGAGGATGGCTTTCGTCGGGCATAACGGCGCCGGCAAGTCCACGCTGCTGAAACTGCTGGCCGGTGTTATAGAGCCCGATTCTGGCGAGCGCGTGCCCGGCCTGAACGTTAAGACCGGCTACTTCTCCCAGCACCGCGAAGGCATCCTGGACCCCCGCAAGACCGTGCTGCAGGAAGCCATGAACAATGACCGGCTGAACCCGGAGCTGGCCGTAAGGACCGTGCTCGGGACCTTCCTGTTCCCCGGCGACAATGTCTACAAAAAGACCGACGTGCTTTCCGGCGGAGAGAAAAGCCGCCTGATGCTGGTGAAGCTGCTGCTGGACCCGCCCAATGTCATCCTGATGGACGAGCCCACCACCCACCTGGATATAGCCAGCGTCGATGCGCTCGTGCTCGCCCTCAAAGATTTCGAAGGCACCCTCTGCTTCATCAGCCATGACATCTATTTCATAAACACCCTGGCCGACTCCGTGGTGCACATAGAGCAGGGCAAGACCACCGTCTATCCCGGCAACTACGACTACTTCCGCTACCGCCAGGACCAGCTCCAGGCCGAGAGCGCCGGCGCCCGAAAGAAAGCCGAACCCGCGGCCGCGCCCAAAGCCGACAGCGCGGATTATGAGGAGAAAAAGCGCCAGGAAGCCGAGGCCCGCAAAAAGACGCGCCGCGCCGAGACCCTAAAAAAAGACATAGCCTACGCCCGTAAAACGGTAGAAAGCCTGGCGACCAAAATGTCCGCCCCCGAAATTCATTCCGATTACAAGCAGGTAAAAGAGCTGGGCGATAAAATAGCCGCCATGGAAACCAAGATCGCCGCCCACACCGAAGAACTCAAGATCCTGGAGTCCGGCGAAGCGGCAACCAGCTAGTATAGCGTTTCGCTGATAGCTATGCATTTGAAGGCTCAGATTTGAGGCGGATGCGAGGCGCGACGAGCGAGCATACCGGTGGTCTGTGAGCGAGGAGCA
>CAMTWW010000206.1:0-2244 GCA_947085555.1 uncultured Elusimicrobia bacterium
CCCCCTCCATGCGCCCGGTGCAGGTCACCAAAGACCTGAAAAGTTTCTGGGCTGAAAGCTATCCGAAGCTGAAGCCGGCCCTCTCCCGCCGCTACCCGCGGCATAAGTGGCCGTGAGCAAAGCTTGAGGCCGGAAGAACTCCGGCTGTTGTCGTCTTCGCTGTAAGGTTTTTTTATGGTCGAGCTGATCACTATACCTTTAGCCTGCGCGTATTTTATAGAGAATCGCTTTCTGGACCAGAGCTTTTACTATCTGCGCTTTGAAGCGGTTCTTTGTGAGCGGCTTGACTTCTTTTACGGCAAGCTCCCCGGCAGCCGCGGCCGTTCTTTCCCCGGCCGGCTTCCCTTCCAGGAAGGCCTCTACGGCTTTCAGCCTGAGAGGGACGGGGGCAACGGCGCTAAGCACAAGCCTTGCGCCGCTGATCTTCCCCCCCTTGGAGTTGAAGACCCCGGCTAAGCCCGCGATGGGGAAATCTATGGAGTTCCGTATCCTGAACTTCTGGTAGCCCTGTCTGCTGCCCGGCCGCTGCGCCGGTACCCGTATTTCCTTCACCAGCTCGCCCTTATCCAGCACAGTTGACCTCAGCACGCCGGCCGTGAAGAAATCCTCCGCCGCTATGGTCCGCTTTGTGGTTTTTATTCCCGCGCCGAGGGCCGCGAGCGCAGGCGCAAGGTCGGAAGCGTTGACCGCGACGCAGCTGCAGTCGATGCAGCGGTCAGCCTCCGCGCTCAGCCCTTCCGGACTTAAACCTTTGCTTTCGGAGCAGCTGGTCCGCGCGCAGTGCGCGGCGCAGCCGGCGTTAAGCGCCAGCAGGGCGCTCACTTCAGAATGCGCGTTCACGGGCCGTTTGCCGCCGCCGCCCAGATAATCTTCTATCGCCCGGGCAGCCCTGCGCCCGGAGGCGATGGCGTGGATCACCGAAGCCGGGCCGCTGACGGCGTCCCCCCCGGCGAAAACTCCCGGCAAATTGGCGGCTTGTGTTCCTTCAGCTACGACTATCAGGTTCCGCAGCGTCTTAATGCCCACGGCGTAACCGAGCTCCGCGGACTGGCCGACGGCCAGTATGACCTGGTCGGCTTTGACTACCTGTTCCCGCGCTTCGTCGAAACTTGGAGCGAAGCGGCCCTCCGCGTCAAGAACGGAAGTGCAGGCGACAAACCGCAGCCCTTTCACTTTCCCTCCGGCTTCAAGCACGCTCCGCGGACCCCAGCCCGGGAGTATCCGTACGCCGGCTTTGACGGCCTCTGCTATTTCCGTCGGGAAGGCCGGCATAGCGTCACGGGCCTCCAGGCAGACCATCGTAACTTTCCCCGCGCCGGCGCGCCTGGCGCTGACAGCCGCGTCCACGGCCACATTGCCGCCGCCTATCACCAGGACATTCCGGCCCACGGCCTGCTTTTTCTCTGTCAGAAAAGCCAGGCCGGAAGTAAGCAGTTCGGACTTCTCAAGCCGGATGTTTTTCTGCGCCCAGGCGCCGGTAGCCAGGAAGACGCTGTCAAAACTCTTGCGCAGGGAGCGCAGGGAATTGCCCTTAGCGCCGATCTCCGTATTTAGCTTAAAAACTATCCCCATCGCTTCCAGGGCCGCTATCTGGCCGGCGACCACCTTCCTCGGGAGACGGTAAGCCGGGATGGCATAGGCCAGCATTCCGCCGGCGCGAGCCAGCCTGTCGTACACCGTAATCTGGTGGCCGGCCTGCCTCAGGTAATAGGCCGCGGCCAGCCCGGCCGGGCCGGAACCCACCACCGCTACTTTCTTCCTTGTCTGTTTAAGCGGTGGCTTCATAAGTTCAGGGGCGTGCGCGAGGATATGGTTCCCGACGAACCGCTCCATAGCGCGGATAGAGACCGCTTCGTCGAAGCCCCCGCGGTTGCACTTGCTTTCGCAAAGATGCGGGCAGACGCGGCCGGTCATGGCGGGGAGAGGATTATTATTAAGAATGATATCCGCCGCGCCTTTCAAATCTCCTTTTCGGACCAGGGCGAGGTAGTCGGCTATCTCGATACTGCCGGGACAGGCCGCAGTGCAGGCCGGCGCGGCCACCCGCGCGCCGCCGAAAATGGAATGGTAGCGGTTCTCGCCCAGCAGCGCGCCGCAATGCGTTCCGCCTTTTCTCAGGCAATGGAACTGATCGTCGGGGGTGCGGTAGTACCAGCACCTTGGCTCCTGACATAGATTTCCGGCTATGGTCGCCATATTCCTGAGCTGCGGCGAAGCTACGCTGCCCGCGGCTTCCGCGAGAAC
>CAMTWW010000207.1:0-6858 GCA_947085555.1 uncultured Elusimicrobia bacterium
GGACTGAAGCCGGGGTTATTTATGGACCAAACTGATAAAGACCTTAAACAGTGGGTTTCATGCTGGGTGAAAGCCGCGCCGCTGCTCGAAAGCCTGCGTTATTCGGAAATAAGAAATACAAATACGGCTCATGGAATTGCGATCCTGAACGATGCTTTTGAGTCGGCAATGTTAAACTCGCCTCCCCGCGCGACATCAGGCCTGGTTAGCCAGCAGATGTATTTCAGACGGATGGCAAAATGACCGGATTGTTCCATGCAGCCAGGGAATTGCAGAGCATCTTTAGGGATAAGGCGTGGAGATTCTGTTTTATTGGCGGGGTAGCTCTTCAAAGGTGGGGGGAAATGCGGTTAACCCGGGCTGTTGATGTTACTCTTTTTACCGGATTCGGGGCGGAGGAACCGGCCATTGACGCTCTATTGGCGCTGTACAAGCCGCGCGTGAAAAACGCGAAGGAATTCGCGCTTGCCAACAGGGTGCTTCTTATTGAGTCCCGTGACGGCATAGGCCTGGATGTGGCCCTTGGCGGCATTCCTTTTGAGGAGGAAATGACGCGGCGCGCCACCTGGTTTGAATTTCTCCCCGGGCTGTCGCTTCTTACGTGCTCAGCGGAGGATTTGATAGTCCTTAAGGCTTTTGCCGACCGTGAGCTGGATTGGACGGATATTAAAGGCGTAATTATCAGGCAGCAAGAGAAAATTTTATGGGATTATGTGCGCAAACAGCTTGAGCCCTTATGCCTGGCAAAAGAAGTTCCTGAAATTATGCGGCATTTAGACAATATCCAGCGCGAAATAGTGTAATTTTAACCGTCCATAGCCAGTGATTTTGATTTCCCAGGGGGCGGGTAATTACAAAGGAAATAGGGGAAATAGGGCGACCGGCTGATCTTTCCCCCGGCAATTAACTCTTTTTCTTCGTCCAGCGTGATAAGCAGTCCTTCCTTCCGTTTCAGCCATTTGCAGGCGGCAACCAGGCCGTCCAGTTCGCGCTGCTGGTTTTGAGCGTTCAGCTCCAGGCATACCTGAAGAGGTGCAATCCCGACTTTGACCTTGACAATACAGCGTATATGCTGTATAATAGAATTATGGATTATATGGTTGTGTTTTACCAGGAGGGGAACGGAAGCAGCCAGCCTTTGGACTATCTATAAGAGTCTAAATAAGAAACATGAGGTGAAAGCAAAGAAATGGTTTGCATTATTACAGGAGTACGGACCTAATTTGCCAAGACCCTATGCCGATGTGCTGGAAGGGAATGTCCGCGAACTTCGCCCGGCGATAGAGCATCATCAGCATCGTTTTCTTTATGTGATCTGCGGCAAAACAATTTTAGTAACCAATGCTTTCTTGAAGAAAACGCAGGCGGTGCCGAAGTCCGAGATTGAACGTTCCAGGCGGATATTAGCGAACTGGTTGACACGGAAGGGGGGTTAACGATATGAAGAAACATCTTAAAGCCGGGATTTCGTTTAACGAAGTGTTGAAAAAGGATCTTAAAGACCCTGAGTTCCGGAAAGCCTTTGAAGAGGCGGATATGGAAGTGCGCTTAGCTGTTCAGATCGCCCTGGCGCGCGATCGCGCTCATATGTCCCAGGTTCAACTGGCTAAAAAATTGGGGACAAAACAACAGACTGTCTCCCGGATAGAGCGTGGCGGGCAAAATCTTACTCTCCATACCTTATGGAAGATTTCCCAGGCAGTTAAAAGTAAGTTAGTGATAGAGTTAAGACCTGGATAATACTGCTGTTCGTCGGCGGCGCCGAGACTGAGCGTAGTGTTATAACCAAAACATCTGGGGAATATATCCAGCAGCAAGGAATTAGCTGAAAATTCAGCATGTGCATTTTTTGCACATACTGCCGGCGACGGGAAAACATATAAAACAGTGTTTTATAATGTTGATTCTCCCTGTAAAAAGTCCCAAACGGTAGCCGCAGGCTTTAGCCTGCGAAAAACACTAAGCCGTTCCCCGACGAGAACGCAGGCTGAAGCCTGCGGCTACAAAGGCGATTTTCAAGCAAAATTGACTTTTTACGGGAGAATCAATGCTTATTCGCAGTCTTTTCCCTAAAACCATGAATAGCACTTTTGCGACACTGGGGGAGGGTAGGGCAGGAGAAAATAAAGAAAAAACCGCAGGCCCCTTGACATACTCACATATTGTGAGTATACTATAATATATGATTACGGAATTACTCGGGCACAAGGACTACCTTTGTATCCTGCTTGCCTTGCGGAAGCGGAAAGGCCTTCGCTTCAGCGAGATACAGGAAGAGTTGGAGCTTAAACCGGCTCAAGTGGATCGCGCCCTGAAATTCCTGCGCGCCGGCCTCTGGGTTATCCCGCGTATAGTTCCCACGAAGGGAGGGCGCATCCTGGTTGAGTACGAATTAAGCAAGCGCGGCAAATGCTTTTTGAGCGTCGTGGTTGATTCTCTTCGCAATGCTGTCAACAAGAATGTTGCCATATTGGGTGCTTCCGCGCGCCAGGAAGTGCAAAGCCTCTACCCCTAAAATTCTGTCATGGCAACTATTTTCCTATAGAGCGGGATGTTCGCAGAATTGTTAATGTAGGGGACCTTGACGAATTTCAGAAATTTGTAAAAATGTGCGCGGCGCGATCAGGACAGTTGCTGAATCTCTCCTCTCTGGGCAGTGATTGCGGCATTTCGCATAATACCGCCAAGTCGTGGATTTCCATACTCCAGGCCTCTTATATGCTCTACCAGCTCAACCCGCACCATGCCAATTTCAACAAACGCCTGGTTAAAAGCCCTAAACTTTACTTTTATGACACTGGTCTTTTGTGCCATCTGCTCGGTATCGTAAAACCGGCGGACCTTGCCATCAGCCAGTATCGCGGACAGATTTTTGAAACCTGGGTGATGTCCGAAATACTGAAAAGCAGGTTTAATTCGGGACTAAGGGAAAACATTTACTATTGGCGCAATCACATAGGTCAGGAAATAGACTGCATTATTGACAAAGGCTCTTCCCTTGTGCCGATTGAAATAAAAGCTGGGCAGACAATTAACAGCGACTATTTCAAAGGTCTTGAACTTTGGAATAAAATGGCCGGCGCCGGGCCGGGCTATCTGGTTTACGCCGGAGATATCTCTCAAAAGCGAAGCATTGCCACGGTGGTAGGCTGGAAAGAGTTCGCTCTTAAAACCGTCAAACAAGCGGCAGTTTAGCGTAAATATTCAGTAAACCCGCCATTCGTGATTAGCCGTCTGATGAGCGGTGTAAGGCTTAACCCGTCTTGCGTAAAGTCAAGCCCGACATTGCTTTAAATCAATGCGGGCATTGGCTTTTACCAGGCACCAATTTCCATGTTTTTTTTGTATAGTTTTCATGTGGCGGCAGGAATTGGCGGAAAGACTGTGCGATTGGTTTCACATATGGAAAGATTTATAAGCGGCGATTTACGACGGGGCGGAGAAGGCGGCAAGGCTTTGATGGGAACATCTGCAAACGGAGGGGAATGAATATGTTCATTAAACTTGTGGTGGCGTTGGCGGCGTTGGGCATTTGTAGCGCGGGGGCCTTCCTGACCCGTTCTCAGGCTGGGATGAACGGCCAGTCGATGAGATCGCAGCCCTCCCCTGTGGCAGGGGCCACTGAGGTCGGCATGGAAAAGTGCGCCATGTGCCATAAAACGCAGGCGGACGGTTTCAAGCACACGGTTCACGGAGGGATCGCGGCGGATAAGGCCGGGCGGGTGGGTGAGCGCTGCGAGGCATGCCACGGGCCGGGCAGCGCGCATGTTGACAGCGGCGGCGACAAGACCAAGATTCTCAAGACGAACTGGAACGCCTGCTTCAAGTGCCATCAGCAGCAGAAGGGCGAGTTTGCCCTTCAGTACCGCCATCCGGTGGCGGAGGGGAAGATGGGGTGCAACTCTTGCCATGGCGAGCTGCACGCCGCGGCGAGCGCCAGCGCGGGCATAGACAAAGACACGTGCTTCAAGTGCCATCAGGAAAAACGGGGGCCGTGGGTGTTTGAGCACGATGCGGGGCAAGAGGGGTGCAGCGCCTGCCACAAGCCGCACGGGTCCATCAACACCAAGCTCCTGACCGAGCGCGACTTCAACCTTTGCCTCAAGTGCCATTACAGCCCAAAATATCAGTCCATAGGGCACTATAGTCACAAGCGGGCTATCAACAACCCGGCGTCTCCCGGGGGCCGCCTGACCAACTGCGTGGGGTGCCACAGGGCTGTTCACGGGTCCAACTTCAGCAAGGAACTTAGGACCGAGTAGCGGCCGGCAACAAGGACGGCGCCAGAGTAGACAACGGCGCCGGGAAGGATGGGGCCAGAGTAAACACTGGCACTGGCTATTAGGGACGAGGAGGACAATATGAACGGGACAAAGATTGCATTGGGGTTGGCTTGTCTGCTGGGCCTGAATCTAATCCAGGATGCGCGGGCCGATGTTTCGGCATCGCCGAAAACGGGCGTATCGAACATCACAGGCGACAAGCAGAAATTCCGGGAAAACCTCCAGATTACGGACGGCTTCTTCGGAGGGATTGAGAAGTTCTCCCTGAGCAGGGAATCGGATGGGATTAAGGTTGACTTGGAGGGCCGGGCGCTCTACGAGAAAGACCTGGGGTTCAACATGAACCTGGCCAAAGAGGGGCTGGGGTCGCTCAAGGTCAAGGTAGATGCCTATCCCAGATATTATGACAGCTCGGGCGTGTACGAGCCCTATTCCACTAAAGTCTACAAACTGAACAAAGACCTCCGCGTAGACAGCGGGCTCTACGGCATAGAAGCCAACCTGGCCCTGCCGGATATGCCCAAACTCACAGCGGGCTATGAGAGGAAGCAGAAGGACGGCGACGAGAACCTGTACTGGGGAGGCTGGGTAGGGGGCCCGGTCACCGCCACCGATTGGGTCATATGGACGAATCCCTTATCAAGGAAGATCGACTACAAGTCCAACAAGTTCTACCTGGGCGCGGAGCACTCGATAGCCGGGTTCAATCTCATGGTCAGGCAGGAATGGGACAAGTTCGACGGAACCCAGGCGCATTCCGAGCCTGGTTACACGGTGAGCGGGGTCCAGGTGTTCAACAGGGAGTACGGCAACAACATTGACAACAAGAATTCGCTCACCACAGTCGCTCTCTCAAAAGGCTTCCTGGAGAACAAATCAAGGCTGGATATGGGGTATCAGTACCAAACGGCCAAGAACAACAACAGTGTGGATGCGTCCGCGTACACTCCCGCCGGCGCCCTCTACTATGATGAGCACTCAATCAACTACAATAACAAGAGCCACGCGGGCGGGACCAAGCTGCACGCCTTCAAGGCCAACCTGGCCTTTGACGCCAGCCGGAAGCTTTCATTCTTCGGCAGGGTCAAATACAGGAAAGGGAACACGGAAAACGATGCCTACTTGGAGGAGGAGGGGTCCGGCGCGAAAGCCGGGGACAACAACCGTTTAACGCCCGAGGAGACGTGGACCTTCGCCACGGCGAATAAAGAGAAGACCTGGACCGAGACATTGGGCGCCACCATGGGCTTCATCCCGAAGACCAAGGTGACCGTGAAGCTGGATCTTGAGCAAAGCAAGATCGAACGTGACTGGAACGCGGCCATCTGGACCGCCGGGCTGAGCGGAGAGTCCACTACCGGGCAGGGCGACTGGAAGTGGGTGGCCGAAGACAAGCGCAAGAGGAGCCTGATCTCGGTGAGCGCGAGATCCCATCCCTTCGACTTCCTGTCTGCCTATGCGAAGTACAAGTACAAGCTTAATAAGTCGAACTTGCGCGAGACCCTGGACTGGGCCACCAGGAAACCCAGTGATCCCGAATACAGCGCCCCGGCGGGGGACTACCTGTACCTCTACCTCCCCGGCTTCATCGAGGCGTCGCAGAAGCCCTCGACCGAGTACGAGGTATCCCTGGACTTCAAGCCAGTGGAGCGTGTCTCGCTCCGGCCCAGCTACAGCTACGCCAAGACGGAGTACAAATTCACGCTGGAGCGGTTTCCCACCGACAAGATCGCCGAGCACAAGAGAAGGGTGTACGGGCTGGGCGTGGACGTGGAACCGATTGACAAAGCCCTGATCAGCGTGAACTACTCGCTTCAGGATGCCGAGACCTGGACCTTGGCCGAGACCGCGACGAACAGCGTGAACCGCAACCCCTACACGGGCGACCCGGGCACATGGTGGGGCGGGAGGATAGGCGCGTTTGATGGCTCGTCAAGCTCGCTTGACGGCAACCTTTCCTACGGCTACAAGGCCTGGAAGTTCGACGGGGCCGGCGGTTATGTCATGGGCAAGGGAAACTTCAAGACCAAGTTGCAGTGGTTCGGGCTCCGTGCCGAGCGCACGCTGGGCGAGAAGAGTTCCGTTGCCGGGGGTGTCCATCGCCGCGTCTATGCCGAGAAGGACAACGGCAAGATCAACGACTACACAGCGAACACGCTGTTTCTAGCGGGCAATCTGAGGTTCTAAGAGCTTTCTTGCTAGGGCCGGTGCGGTGGCGCAATGGGTTAAAACAACGCTAACACGCAGATAAACAGATGGGCCTTGACTCTCCTATATCTCCAAGGAGCATAAGGCGGCCGCCTGAGAGATCAGTCGGCCGCTTTTTTTACAGGCTCGCTTTTCTTGTTGTTTCCCCGCTTTGCGCAATCCCTCTCTTGCGCAAAATCAATGCCTTCGTTAACTTTAGTGGTTCGCCGGGTTGCTTTGCTTTTTGATACCATTTAATGCAGTCCTATTCTAATTACTGGACCGGAGACAGATTACGAAACTTCTATTTTATAAAATAGCCGCTCTGGCCGCGCTGTTCTGCTCCTCCTGGCTGTTTTCTGCCCAGCCGGCCCTGGCCGCCGGGAAC
>CAMTWW010000208.1:0-1471 GCA_947085555.1 uncultured Elusimicrobia bacterium
GGCCTTGATCTCGTTGAAAACTTTCATGGCCTCTAGTACGCAGATGACCTGGCCATCCTTTACCGTGTCGCCTTCGCGGACATAGGGCGGGCTGGACGGGGTGGGCGCGCGGTAGAAGATCCCGGACATCGGGGCCTTTATGGTCTCCGCTCCCGCCGCGAGCTGGGGTTTGGCCGGGGCGGCGGAGGCGGCCGGGGCCTGCGCGTGGGCGGCCGGGGCGAAAATGGGGATCTGGTGGACGGCGTTGTTATGTTTGCGCACCAGCTTTATATAAGTGCTGTCTTTTGAAAATTCAATAACTTCCAGCTTGTTGGAGTTCATGAACTGGTAGAACTTCTGTACCTGGTCGAAAGCTGTTTCCTGGGGTTTTATGGTTTTCTTCATGTATGTGCCTCCAGATAATATTCCGGCCCTTTAGGATTCCCGCTCCCGCGTCAGACGCGGGAGCGGGGGCCGGTTTACTTCCTTACGGGCTGAGGGGGCTGTCCGCCCTGAAGCAGCACGCGGCGGGAGAGGCGGTACTTACCGTTGTTCTCCTCTATGCACTTCACTTCTATTTCCTGGCCCATCTTGAGGACGTCGTCTACGCGGTTGATCCGTCTCACATCGATCTCGGAGATATGCAGAAGGCCCTCTTTGCCGGGCAGCACTTCCACGAAGGCGCCGAAGTCCACGATGGACACGACTTTGCCCTTGTAGATTTTGCCCACTTCCACTTCCATGCTGAACTGCTCCACCATGGATTTTGCGGCTTCCAGGCTGGCTTTGTCGCAGCTGGAGATGAACACTGAGCCGTCGTCCTCGACTGCGATGTCGGCCCCGGTGCGTTCCTGTATCCCGCGGATGTTCTTGCCGCCGGGCCCTATGAAGGCGCCGATCTTGTCGCGGGGGATCATCAGCTTCACTATGCGGGGCGCGAACTCGGAGATGTCGGCGCGGTGCGTCGGCATGGCCTTGTCCATTATGTCCAGGATGTGGAGGCGGCCGCGGGTGGCCTGCTCGATGGCTTCCTTCATGATGTTCATGGGGATGCCGGTGGCGAGCTTCACGT
Organism: uncultured Elusimicrobia bacterium; assembly: GCA_947085555.1. Taxonomy (GTDB): domain Bacteria; phylum Elusimicrobiota; class Elusimicrobia; order Elusimicrobiales; family UBA9959; genus UBA9959. Next base: position 1,052 of record CAMTWW010000208.1, read on the forward strand.
CCATCTGCAGCGCCGTCACGCCTTTGCGCGTGCCGGTGATCTTGAAGTCCATGTCGCCGTAGTGGTCTTCCAGGCCGGCGATGTCGGACAGCACCGCGAACTTGGAGCCGTCGGTCACCAGGCCCATCGCTATGCCCGAGCAGGCGGCCTTCATGGGCACGCCGGCGTCGAACAGGCTGAGGGACCCGCCGCAGACCGTGGCCATCGAAGAGGAGCCGTTGGACTCCAGGATGTCGGACACGAGGCGGATGGTGTAAGGGAATGCTTCTTCGCTGGGAAGAAGCGGCAGCAGCGCGCGCTTGGCGAGGTGGCCATGGCCTATTTCGCGGCGGCCGGGGCCCCTGTCGGGCTTCACTTCGCCCACGGAATAGCTCGGGAAGTTGTAGTGCAGCATGAACCGGTCATAGGTCTTGCCGTCCA
>CAMTWW010000209.1:0-2817 GCA_947085555.1 uncultured Elusimicrobia bacterium
CGGGAATCGTACATGGTTATTACTCCACCGTCTATCTTCAGCCCCGGATTGAGGGCCTGGCGGATCTTCTCTATGGTATTCATAAAGTAGGCCAACCCCTCCATGGCATAGAATTCACATTGCACAGGGGTAAGGACGGAATTAGAGGCGTTAAGGGCGTTAACGGTGAGCAGCCCCAAGGAAGGAGGGCAGTCAATTATTATAAATTTATACATTCCTTTAATCTTCTCCAGAGAACGCTTCAAGACGGACTCCCGGGAGAACTCGCTTACCAGCTCTATCTCCGCTCCGGCCAGGTTATGGCTGGTAGGGATGATGTCCAGCCACTCCACGGAAGTCTGGTGTATGGCGGATTCGGCTGGCGCCTTGCCGCAGAGCACGTCGTAAATGTTTTTATTGTTCTTGGTAATGTCCACGCCGAGCCCGGAGGTGGCGTTGCTTTGGGGATCGAAGTCCACAAGGAGCGTTTCATAGTCGAAAGCAGCTAGGGCCACGGCCAGGTTGATAGCCGTGGTAGTCTTCCCCACCCCGCCTTTCTGGTTCGCTATTGCCACTATTTCAGCCATATTGAGCTCCTGATGCCCGCTGCAATGTTTCACGTGAAAACAATAGTTTTACCCAACGCTCTATAATTGTATAGTTTTATCAAAACCAAGTCAAGGCAAACGAAGAAGGTGCCGTTAACCTAAAAACCTCAGCTGAAGTTTTCCGCCCGCATAGCGGGCGCCATTATTTCCCTTCCATCCGCCGCGCAGCTTCTTTCGCATCTATCTTCCCGCTCTCGAGATCCTGCAGAACCCCGGAAATATCGGCAGGTTTTTCCCGGCGCTGGCAGCTAAATTTGTGCCCCCACCAGTGGCGCCCGAAAAGAGCGTTCCATATAGACATTAATCCGATAGCCACCAATATAACCGGCCAGTCCCGGCTGAATTTAAAAGAAACATCCACATAGCCGAGATTGCTGGCCCAGATCAAGCCGCCAATAGATATGGTCACCAGTCCCCAGAAAAACTTCCGCATATTGAAAGCAAGCATGTTTCCTCCTTAATGTATGGCGCTATTCGCTCTACTCTATAAAAATCTCAACCTTGTCGCCGCCGTCCTGCACGTCTATTATCTTCATGGGCTCCTGGCTGTCTATAGCTTCCTGTATCTTCCCCATGTCCACATCGTATCCTTTATCAGCCAGCTTGGATTTTATTTTGCTTTCTATAAACGGGGCCATAAATTTAGCCCAGCCCAGCGGCACGTTCACATTGACCTTCGGCTCGGAGCTGCCGCTTTCATATACGCGGATGCGAAGCGTGCGCCCTTTCCCCCCCGCGCCGCTTTCCGGCGCAGCCTTGCCCATAGCCTCCAGCAGCTCCATGGCCTCGGAAGAAGAGATCTTCTTCTCCTCCAGCATTTTAAGTATCCGCAGTTTTTCTTCGTTCATATTTTCTCCTTTTGACTACAGTCCTTTTAGCAGCCCTATCGCTTCTTGGGCCGTTATTTCCCCCCGCTCCAGCCTTTCGACTATCTCCAGGCGGCGTTTCTTCCCCTCAGCTTGCAGGCTCCCTAACCCCAGCCGGTTAAGCAGATTATCCAGTCTGCCCTTGACCGTGGGATAAGAGATACTCAACTGCCTCTCCACTTCCTTGATATTCCCGCGGGCCGCGAGAAAGACGCGGAGAAAACTCTCATCCTCGGGCGAGAGCGAGGCAAAGGAAGGCAATTCAAAACTTCCCTTTACCGTCGTTCTACAATCCGAACAGCATAATTCGGCCACAACCACTTTTCCGCTGCATGAAGGGCATTTATTAGGAATATTCATATTATTAATTATTACATTAACTTTTTCAATTTCATTATTGCTATACTTAATTATAGCACACAAGATAAAGAATGTCAAGGCTATGCCGGGTGCCGCAAAACGAGCTATGCCATCAGGCGGCCAAGACCTAATTTTAGCAAATCAGAATTTAAAGAGGGGGTAAAAAAAAGAGACCCGGGTTTCAGCCCGGGTCTCTTTATGGTGTTTTTCGCAGCATCAAAACTGCCCGCTAAAAGAGGCTATTTTCCTTGACCCACGGAAATAAACGGCACGCCCGCCCCTACATAACCGGGCAGCACGCCGTTCCATTTTTCTATAGCTTTCAACTGCGCGTCCACTTTGCGCAGCTCTATTAGGGCTGGGGTGACCTGCTCGCGCTGCATACGCAGGGCTTCGGCCTCGCCGCGGGATTTGGCGATCTGCTGTTCGGCGTCGCGCTTGGCTTTTTCCACGAGCTTACCGGCCATCTGCGCCTGCTGGTCCGCCACCTGCTTGTCCTCCACCGCCCGAAGGAACTGCTCGGTGAAATCCAGGTCGGTCACGGAAATGTCCGTAACTATAATTTCTTTTTTGGTAAGCCGTTCTTTTACCTCGGCATTAAGTTCCTGGACCAGCGCGTTGCGCTCCGCTATAACCCTTTCCGCTGTGTAGCGGGCCGCTATGGCCTTGAAGACTTCCTGCACCGCCGGGTCAACGATATTCTCGACGTAATTTGGCCCGAGGTTACGGAAAATACTAACGGCGGTCTCTTTCTGAATGCGGTGGTTCACCACCAGGTTCACGTTCATGGTCTGCAGGTCCTTGGAGAAGGCCTGCGTTTTGATATTTGCGCGCTGTATCTGTATGGAGAACTTGGTTACATCCTCCAGGAAGGGGATTTTAAAATTCAGGCCCTCGCTGTAAGAATCCACTATGGCCCCGAGGCGCGTCTTTATGGCGACCTCGCCGGGAGGGACTATAAAGAACGAAGAAAACACAAGCGCCACCACCGCCACCGCCACCAC
>CAMTWW010000210.1:0-15522 GCA_947085555.1 uncultured Elusimicrobia bacterium
CTACACAATCACCAGCACACTCTTTCCCTACACGACGCTCTTCCGATCTGCAGAATTATTTTTCCCAATGGAAAAAAGAAAACGTTTGCTTTAAAAACAATATATGGTGTAGAATATGCGGACTACTACTAATAGTGGCGGGGTTGGATTTAGACACAACTTATAGTGGTTACGCGGTTGCCGGGTATAGTATAGGCACGGCACCGCCCCAGGGGGGCCTTTCGCCCCTGAAGATCCGGAAGCCGCCGGTTGAGCATGCTCCCGGCCTGCAGTAAAGAACGATTTGGAGCGATTTGATGAAGTGCCCTTTTTGCGGAACGGAAGACACCAAAGTCACCGACAGCCGCGACTCAGCCGACGCCGAAATAAGGCGCCGGCGCGAATGCGAGAAGTGCGGGAAGAGGTTCACCACCTACGAGCGCATCGAGACTCACCCGCTGGTCGTCATTAAAAAAGACGGCCGGCGCGAGAGCTTTTTGCACGAAAAGCTGATGAGCGGCATCGTCAAATCCTGCCAGAAGCGGGATGTCAGCATGGAAAAAATAGAGGAGGCGGGCAGGGATATCGAGCACGCCCTGAGGAACGAGGACAAGAGCGAGATACCCAGCAGCGTGATAGGGGAGCTCGTGGCCAGGAAACTCAGGAAGCTCGACAAGGTCGCGTATATAAGGTTCGCATCGATCTACAAAGACTTCGAAGATGTCACCGATTTTGAAAAAGAGATCAAATCAATCAAAAAATAAAGAGGATTACAGAAAATGAACGAATTTTTTCCGAAAGTGATCAGGAAGCGCGACGGCAAAGTGACGCCCTTTAACCTGGAAAGGATAAAGACCGCCATCTACAAAGCGGCCTATACGCTGGGCGGGCGCGACGAAGACAAGGCCGTGGAAGTGGCCAATGAAGTGGCCCGCCGCCTCAACAATAATTTCACCGTGCAGAACAAGATCCCCACCGTGGACGACAGCAATACCGTCTGCGTGGAAGTCCTGCGCGAAAAGGGCTTCGACCGCACCGCCGATAAGTTCGAATCCTACTCTCTGGACCGCCAGCGCGTGCGCAAGAGCGGTCTGACCGTCAAGAAGAAGAACGGCAAGGCCGACATCACCGACCAGATGCTGCTGGTGCAGAGCATCACCAACGAGACCATCGAGGCCTTTGACAGGAAGAAGCTGGTCGACGCGCTGGAGAAGGAATACCAGCTCTCCCGCGACCTGGCCGAGATGATCGCCAAGGAAACGGAGAACGACGCCTACGAGCTGTCCGAGAAATACGGCACCAGGAACTTCGACACGCAGTTCCTGCGCCGCATCTCCGAAGCGCATCTGTCCATGATGGGCATACCGCTCAAGAATTCCGCGCTGGCCATGCCGCTGTCCACCATAGAGTCCCTCGTGACCGGCAACAGCAAGGAAAACTCCAATATCACCTCCAACAACCCGGAAGCCGTGAACCTGGGGATAGCCGAATACGTGCTGAAGCAGTACAGCCTGCGCAAAGTTTTCTCCGACGATATCGCCGAGGCGCACAACAACGGCACCATACATATACATGACCTGGGCTATCCCCAGCGCGTGTACTGCTCCAGCCATTCGGTGGAGTATATAAAGAAGTACGGCCTGAACAAGATCGTCTCCAACCTGCAGAACAAGAGCCACCCGGCCAAGAGCGCGATGGTGCTGAACGGCCATATCCAGACCTTCCTGGCTTCCATGCAGAGCCGCTACGCCGGCGCGCTGGGTTTCGGCTTCCTTAATATACTCTACGCCCCCATGCTGAACTGCCCGGAAATCCTGGCGGAAGGCGAACTGGAAGGCAAAACCGTAAAGATAAAAAAAGACACGCTCGAAGCCATGGCGGAAGCCGGCGCCCTCAGCTTCACCGACGGCGCCGCCGCCCCCTACTTTAAGAAGACGGGCGAAGTGCGCGAGCTGTTCAAGCTGTCTAAAAAGGAGATGCGCCAGATAGCCCAGAACCTGATCTTCTCCGCCAGCCAGAACGCTTTCAGCCGCGGCGGCCAGACCCTGTTCATAGACTTCAATATACACACCGGCGTACCGCAGTACATGCATAATGTGCCCGCGATGGGCCCCGGCGGCAAGTATATGCTGGAGGACGCTAAAGGGAACATCGAGATGGTGGACGAAGCCCCCCGTTTCGCGGGCGTGGAAGGCGACTCCCGCAACGGCGATGTAGTACACCCCGCCGACGGCCGCAGGTTCGTCACCTACGGCGACCCCCGCCTGGTGAAGACCGCCCAGGAATTCGCCATCGAGCTGATGAAGGTCTGGGAGGACGGCGACAAGCACGGCGTACAGTTCGCCTTCCCCAAGTGCGACCTGCACGTGAGCAAGGAGGCCCTGGAGAATCCCGACGAAAGGGAAGTTTACGATTACGGCTGCAGGCTGGCCACGAAGAACGGCTCCACCTACTTCATGTTCGACCGCGACGGCGCCGGCGCCACGCTGGCCCAGTGCTGCCGCCTCAAGGAAAAGGTCACCGACCCGTACCTGCTCAAGCACCCGGAGAACATCCGCTTCACCGGCTTTCAGAACGTGACCATCAACCTGCCGCAGGCCGCCTTCAAGGGTAAGACCCTGAAGGGTACGCTGGCGCAGATAGACAAGGCCATAGACTTCGCCGTCAAGGCGCATCTGCAGAAGAAGGCCTATACGCAGACCCTCCTGGACACCGACGGCAGCCCGCTGCGCTCGCTGGGGCTCCCTTCCGATGACGGCACTCCTTATGTTGACCTCAATAAAGCCACGTACATCATGGGCATTATAGGCCTCAACGAAGTGGTGCAGTACCTTACCGGCAAAGAGCTGCACGAGAGCCGCGACGCCTACGAGACCGGGCTGGTTGTTATCGACCACATGCACCAGACCATCAACGCCCTGCGCGTGAAGCACGGCCTGAAGATCACCATGGAAGAGACCCCCGCGGAATCGGCCACCCAGAAGCTGGCCAAGGGCGACCTGGTCCGCTTCCCCGAGGCGAAAAAGGTGATCAAAGGCGACCTGGTGAAGGCCCCCTACTACACCAACTCCGTGCACATGAACCCCGGCGCCGACATCTCCATCATAGACCGCATAGAGTTGCAGTCCAAGTTCCACGATATGATAGAGTCGGGCTCCATCATCCACGTGTACTGCGGCGAATCGCAGATCCCGCCGGAGTCCATCGGCGCGCTGATAGAGAAGACCTACCGCAATACGCGCGCCTCGCAGGTGACCGTATCGCCCGAGTTCACGCACTGCAATAACTGCCACACCAACTACTTCGGCTTCAAGGAGAAATGCGGGCGCTGCGGCAGCGCCGACCTGACCAAGCGCACCAAGATAGTGGGTTATTTCTCCAACCTGAGCGGCTGGAACGACTCGCAGCTTGAGATCAGCAAGGCCCGCGAGGCTGTGGCCCAGCATTACGCCAACCTCAACCCCGCGCTGAATTGGCTGCACGAGAAGGACGCCTCCAAGCGGGTGCTGGTGTTCGGCAAAGCCGGCTGCGGCATGTGCGAAGAAGCCAAGGCCAGCCTCACCAAGGCCCTCAAGGAAAAAGGCATGGAGATCCCGGTGGAGTTCTACGATCTCACCAAACAGGACGCCCGCATGGTGGCGGCCCGCTGGAACGTCCCCCTGGACCCCATCCCCACCGTGCTGGTGAAGAATAACGGCACCATGAACCGCTACGAGCTGGAATACAAGCGCGGCAAGCCCGTGCACCGCAAAGAAGTGGAATACTTCAAGATGGTGGAAGGCGCCTACGCGGTGAAATGAAAATCGGCGCGGCGCTCGGCTTTAACCTTATCGACTATCCCGGCAGGATAGCCGCCGTCGCTTTTACACCCGGCTGCAATTACCTCTGCCCGCATTGTCACGCGGCGCCTCTTCTGGCTAATGCTAAAGATATAGGAGATACCGGCTTTTTTGAATACTTGGATACGGTAAAAGAATGGGTGAACGGCGTAGTCATCTGCGGCGGGGAACCCACGCTGCAGCCGGACCTTATCCCTTTTATTGAGCAGGTGCGCTCGCGCGGCCTGGCCGTGAAGCTGGATACCAATGGCAGCAACCCGAAAGTCCTGGCCAGGCTACTCGCCGGCGAACTTGCAGACTATGTGGCCATGGACGTAAAAGGCCCCGACTCCCTGTGGCCGAACACAGCCGGAGTGCCCGGTTATGAAGCAGCCATGAGGGAAAGCATGACGCTTGTAACCCGTTTCCCTATCTATGAATTCCGCACCACCGTAGCCCCCGTTCTGCGGGCTGGCGGCGAGAGCTCTTTCCTGACCGTGTCCGAAATGGCCGCCGCCGCCCGCCTGATAATTGAAACCACCGGCAGTTCGGCGCATAAATACTATGTCCAGAAATTCGTCCCCCGCAAAGACGGCCTGCTGGATAAGCGCTTCGAAGCTTTCCCGGAAACCCCTTTCCAGCTTTTGCGGGATATACACATGGAAGTCTTAAAACATATTCCCAACACCCAACTGAGAGGATAAACCAATGAGCAAACTCGAAATAGCCGTGCAGAAACTCCACGCCGACGTAAAAATGCCCGCCTACGCCCACGAAGGCGACGCCGGCCTCGACCTCTATTCCACCATCAACCACACTCTCCAGCCCGGCGAGCGCGTCCTAATCCCCACCGGCCTGAAAATGGCCATCCCCCACGGCTACGAAGGCCAGGTCCGCCCCAAGTCCGGCCTCGCCCTCAAGCACGGCCTCACCGTCCTCAACACCCCCGGCACCGTAGACGCCCCCTACCGCGGCGAAGTCGGAGTGATCCTCATAAACCTCGACCCCAAAACCCCTTATGAAATAAAAAAGGGCGAAAAAGTAGCCCAGATGGTCTTCGCCAAAGTAAAACACGCGGAATTCCTGGAAACCGCCGGGCTCACCGCCACCACAAGAGGCGAAGGCGGCTACGGCAGCACGGGGAAGCATTAACCTGGTAATCCTGCAGTTCAAGATACTTTTCATTGGAGAAGTCAGGGAACAGAATTATTCCGCGGGATTCCCCGCGAAGCGGGCGGAGGGCCAAGCGCTATGCGGGCGGAAAACTTCAGCTGAAGTTTTTAGGCTAATTTACAGGGGTATCCACTTGACGCCACTAACCCCGACCAGTAGTACCAGTGGAGCGACGCAGGCTGCTATATGTGGTAGGCAGTGGCGTCAAGCAGATACCCCTGTTTTATAGAACTACTTACCAGATTATGGAAAAGTGCCGAGATGGAGGTAATGCACCCGTTACACTTTTTTAATGGTTATGATTTTATTCCTTATGATATGATAACTCAAATGCAAATTAAAGTTGGGGAGGTTATAATAATGAGAAACAAAATTGCGGCCGTATTATTGGCTGTCGTGAGCTTGTTGGCTTTTGCGCCGCAGGCTTATGCCACCTCATCCCGTCTGCTGGGTCTGGGCATGAACAACTGGCAGATAGAGGATTCTGCTAATTTTTGGTACAACCCCGCCCGCCTAAAATCGGTTCCGGACGCCGCTGTTATGGAGATGGGAAACCAAGCGACCGCGGGCGGCGTGCTGACCACCGGCTCCCAATGGGGTGGGTTCACCAAATCGATCGGCGAAAGCGTTTTCGCCCTCTACATACGCCGGCCGTACGGCACTGGCGACTTCAACAATGTAGCCGACCCAATACTCTTTCCCGGCCTGGGCGGATTTATAACGGCCAGAAATGTCGAGGGGGTGACCGCAGGCTTGCCTGACGCGTCAAACGCTACACTTGGATTTGGCACTGGAGGACCGTTCGGGACGGGCGCCAGCGTTTTAAGCATAACAGGCGCGCCCGCTCTTTCCCGCCGGCTGGCCCTGCCTGCCAATTATTTCGACTTGTTTATGGCGGTCCCGGTGGGCGACCTGACCCTGGGAGGCTGGATTAATTATGCCGGAAACGAGCCCGGTGAAGTAAATAAAGACTCCTATACTAGCGGCGGCCCGGCCACAGGCACGGTCACACGTGAAAGGACGTCAAGTGAACTTAACCTCGCCTTCGGAACGATAATGGATCTTGACATGTTCTCCGGCAGTAAACTAGAATTAATGGCGCAGTTCAACAAACCTTCCTATAAGCTCAAATACTCCGAATATGCGACGACCGGAACTTACACAAACAGCAAGATAGATTCCGACGCGAAAATGGGACTGGGGCTTTCGGCCAGGTTCGCCTTCAAGACGGAGAGCGACTCTACCTGGGCCATCACCGCGCAGATGGGTTCTCAGAACACCTCAGGCAAGGCCAGCAGGATCGACGACAGCAACCTGGGCAACAGCGTCCTGGAATTTAATCGCCAGGTTTCATTCAAGAACACCAGGTCGTTTTACAGCGGCAATGTAACCTGGCAGAACCCCTTCGGGAAGAACCTCCTTATTGCCTCGGTCGGGGCGCAGATGAACAGCACCAACCAGACCTGGACTTTGACCAATTCCACGGCGGCCGAGGTCAATCACGACGATTATTACAAAGTGGATAACTTTGTAATACCCGTGCGCGTTGCGGTGGAAATGCAGCCTTGGAAAATCCTCGCGCTCAGGGGCGGCATACAAAAGAATATTTTTGCCACTACGAAAGCACGGTACCGGGACATTGACGGGACGACCGTTACCTCGCAGTCGGAGTCGCAGACCGCAGCCTCCGAAGCAGCCGGCACTGCCAATGGCGTGGGGCTTTCTTTCGGCATGGGCCTGAAGCTGACTGACAGCCTGCTGCTGGACGGCATAGTGCGCCAGACGCTTTATTTCAATGGGCCCAATATCGTTGGCGGAAACGCGAGCGGACTTTTCGCCAGGCTGACCCTGGAGTACAGGTTCGGCCTGTTCGACGACAAGAACAAATTCAGCGGCAAGCGGAAATAACAGAAGCTTCAGCCAACCGCTCAGCCCGCTGGCAGCCGGGCTGAATTGAAATATGTGGCTTAAACCGTATTTTGACAGGATGGCTTCGGTCAGGACGGAAATATACCAGCTGCCAGCCATGCGCGGCGACAGGCCCTCCGTAGGACAGGGCCTGGCTGGTTTCTGGGAGCGCGCAAAATTCAGCCTTAAACTTATCTTCCTTGAGTTAAGGAGATCATACCTGGGTAATTACCTATTCTAACTGAATATGAACCCGACACGCCCTTGTCGGGTTGGTCTGCTATACTATTTTAGGAGATCACGGCGGCTGAATTTGGAAAGAGGGCGGGAAAATGATAGATTAAGTGTGTGGTTCGTGCCTGGTTTTCAGCGGAAGTTCGGGAAGTAAAATCTAAAGCGGGACTAAACAGGAGAAATAATATGGCTAATTTGAACAAGGTAATGCTCATCGGGCGCCTGACCAGGGACCCCGAGATAAAAGAATTCAGCAATGGAGGCAAGGTGGCCAATATCGGCTTCGCCGTGAACAACCGCCGCAAGAACCAGCAGAGCGGCCAATGGGAAGAAGTCCCGGTCTGGGTGGACCTGAAAGCTTTCAACCGCGAGACCGGCCGCAAGCTGGCCGACCTGATAGAGAAATATCTGCACAAAGGCTCGCAGGCCTATGTGGAAGGGCACCTGGTGCTGGAAGAGTGGACCTCCAAGGAAGGCGGCGAGAAGCGCTCCAAGATGGTGGTCTACGTGGACGAGATAGAATTCCTGGGCAGCCGCGCCGACTCCGCCGGCGGCGCTTCGGAAGCCGCGGAACCGGTTTCCGCCAACTCCGCCGGCTCCTCCAAGGCCGGGAAGAGCGGCGGGGACGGCATAGAGGAAGTCCCGTTCTAAAAAGCTTCGGTCGGAAAACGAACCCCGGCAGCCGCTAAAACGGCGCCGGGGTTTTGCGTCCAATAAATGAGAAAATATACTAAATGGATTACATCTACGCTTTCGCCAAAGAATTTTTAACGCTGACCTGGCTGGTCCTGCCCTACTTCCTCGCCGGCGCCGCTTTCGGCGCGGCGCTGGATGTTTTCGTAAAGCCGGAATTCGCTCTGAAGCATCTGGGCGGCGGCTGGCTTTCCATGGCCAAGGCTTCCATACTGGGCATGGTGATGCCGGGCTGCTCCTGCGCCACCATGCCTATGGCGGAGGGGCTGCGGCGCAAGGGCGCCGACCTGGGCACGATCACCAGCTTCCTGCTGGCCTCGCCGCTGGTGAGCCCGCAAACCCTGGTGCTGACCTGGGCCTTACTGGGCTGGAAATTCACTGTCGCGCGCGTTTTGGCCGCTTTCTGCGGGGCCATGATGATAGGCGCTATCTTCCTTTGGCTGGAGCGCAATAAGCCCGGCTTCCTGGATATTCCCGCGCCGGTCCCGGAGAAGAAATGCGGTTCAGGCTGCTGCGGTTCCGCCGGGGAGGAAGACGGGGAGCCTAAAAAATTCTGGCCGGTCTTCATCGATATTCTTAAGGATCTGGGCAAGTATTTCGTTATAGGCATGGTGATAGCCAGCCTGCTTACCGTGCTTATCCCGCCGGACGCCATCCCCCGCTATATCGGTTCCTCCGGCCCGCTTGCTTATCTCACCGCAGTGCTGCTGGGCGTGCCGCTCTATGTCTGCGAGGGCGAGGAGATACCGCTGACCCTGTCGCTCCTGAAGCTGGGGCTCGGCCCGGGCCCGGCTTTCGCCTTCCTGCTGGGCTCGGTGGGAACCTGCCTTCCCACCATGATAATGTCGCAGAAACTTATCGGCCGCCGCGGCCTTATGGTCTACGCCGCCTGGTGGTTGCTCTTCGCCTTAGGCGCCGGTTTACTATTCAGTTTGTTTTAACGCCTAACCAGAGGAAAATACAATGTTAAGAGGAATAATAACTGGTTTATACCTGGCGGTTTTGATAAACCCGGCTTTCGCGGAAGAGGCCGGGCCGCTAAAGAACAAGACCATAATACTGGCCACCACTACCAGCGTACGGGATTCCGGCCTGCTGGACGCGCTGACCGGGCTTTTCCGGAAACAAACCGGCTATACTCTCCAGTCCATAGCCGTGGGTTCCGGCCAGGCCCTACAGTTAGGCAGGACCGGCGAGGCCGATATACTTTGGGCGCACAGCCCGGACGACGAGAAGCGGTTCGTGGAGGAAGGCTATGGGACAGACCGCACCACTTTCATGCATAACGACTTCATCCTGCTCGGCCCCGCCACGGACCCGGCCAGGGTCAAGGGCGCTGAAAAAGCCGCCGACGCTTTTAAAAAAATAGCGGACAAGGGAGCGCTGTTCGTCTCCCGGGGCGACAAATCAGGCACTCATAAAAAAGAGCTGAAGCTCTGGGACGCCGCCAAGGTGAAACCCGCGCAGGAAGTTTATCTGGAAGTCGGGCAGGGGATGGCCGCCGCGCTCTCCATCGCAAACGAGAAGGACGCCTATATCCTGGCCGACCGCTCCACCTACCTCTCGATGAGGAAGAATCTTGGCCTGAAAATAGTAAGCGAAGGCGGCGAAGCCATGATAAACCGCTACAGCCTCATTCTGGTCAGCGCCGCTAAGTTCCCGAAGGTGAACGCCGCCGGGGCCAGGGCGTTTTTCGATTTCATGCTTTCAAAGCCGGCCAAAGAAGCGGTGGAGAAATTCGGCCGGGAGAAATACGGGAAGCAGCTATTCTATTACGACCACAAAGTGAAGTGACAGGCGGCGGGCAGCGGAGCAAATAAAAAATGGACTTCATCCTCCTGGGTTTCCAGAAAGCCCTGCATTTAATCTTCTCCGGCAACGCCGAGCTCTTCGGCATCGCCCGGCTGTCGCTGACAGTTTCACTGCTGGCCACGGCGGCCGCGGTGCTGGCCGGCGTGCCACTCGGCAGCTGGATAGCGGTAAAGAAATTCCCTCTCAAGAAACTCCTGATAGCGCTGGTCAATACCGGCATGGGCCTGCCGCCCGTGGTGGCGGGGCTCGTTGTAATGCTTTTCCTGGCGCGCAGCGGCCCCCTGGGCTTCCTTAACTGGCTCTACACCCCGGCCGCCATGATCCTGGTTCAATTCATCATAGCCCTGCCGATAATAACCGCGCTATCCGTCTCGGCGATGCAGAGCGTAGACCCCAGGTTCTACCAGCAGGTGCTCACGCTGGGCGCCGGCGACCGGCAGGCGATATGGGTCTGCCTTAAGGAAATACGCCTTACCGTGCTGGCCGCCGTTATTGCCGGTTTCGGGCGCCTGGTGGCGGAGGTAGGCGCCGTTATGATAGTGGGCGGGAATATCCGGCATCAGACCCGCATGCTCACCACCGCCACGGTGATGGAAACCAATATGGGTAATTTCGATATAGCTATCGCCCTGGGCCTGATCCTTCTGACCTTAAGCTTCGCAGTCAACCTGGCGCTCACCCTGGTACAACAGAAAAAGGCGGCCGGATGATAAAGCTCTCCAACCTGCGCCTGAGCGCGGGCTCTTTTAACCTAGCCGTGGACGCCCTTGAGCTGCGCGCGGGGGAAGCTTTGGCTATCATCGGCCCGAACGGCGCCGGCAAGACCACGCTGCTTAACGCCCTGGCCATGCTGATGGTACCGTCTTCCGGTACGCTGGAAATAATGGGTAGGGACGCGCTGGCCCCGGCCAACAGGAGGCTCCTGCGGCAGGAGATGTCGGTGGTTTTTTCGCAGCCTTACCTGGTCAGTGATACGGTCTATAACAATGTGGCGCTGCCTCTGAAGCTCAGGGGGCGGAGGGACGGGGCGGCGGTGAACGGCGCCCTGGAGCTTTTTCAGATAACGCACCTGAAAGACCGCGATGCCAGGTCGCTTTCACAGGGGGAAAGCCACCGCGCGGCGCTGGCGCGGGCTTTTGTCACAAAGCCGAAACTGCTGCTGCTGGACGAGCCTTTCGCCAGCCTGGACGAGCGCGTGAAGGACTCCATCGCCCGCGATCTGCGCAAGGTCCTGAAAGCCTCGCAGGCCTCGCTGGTCTTCGTCACGCAGGACCAGGCCGGGGCACTGACCCTCTGCGACACTCTGGCCGTGCTGGTGAACGGTAAAATACTCCAGCAGGGCGAGCCGCAGGAGATCTTCGCGCGGCCCGCTTCCAGGGAAGTGGCGGATTTCGTAGGTGTGGAAACACTGCTGAACGGCGAGGTAAGCGCCAAAAGCGATAACCTTTGCTCGGTCCGAGTCGGCGGCAGCACCCTGGAAGTCGTGTCCGAATGCGCTGTCGGCGACAAGGTGCTGCTCTGCGTCAGGCCCGAGGCCGTTTCCATCTCCAGGGCGGCGGAAGCCAACAGCATGCGCAACCATTTCAGGGGCAGGATAACCGCCGTGGAACCCTGGCGGCTCGAATATAAGCTTTCCATGGATTGTGGTTTTACCATGATAGCCGCGGTCACGAAGCGGTCGCTGGACGACATGGGGCTTAAGCCGGGGGATGAGGTATTCGCTTCGTTCAAGGCCACGGCCGCGCATCTTATAAGGAGATAATCCGCTATGATAACTTTCGAGGAAGCTATATCTACGGTTTTAAGGAACGCGAAGCCGCTGCCTCCCGTGCGGGTGCGTATAGAGGACGCCGTGGGCCGGGTGCTGCAAGAGGAGCTCCGCTCCGGCATAGACATGCCGCCTTTCAACAAGTCCGCCGTGGACGGCTATGCCGTAAGGCGCGGCGAAGCCGGCCAGCCTCTGCGCAATGTCGGCCTGATCCAGGCGGGTGATATTTTTAAAGGGAAAGCCGGCCCCCGGGGTTGCGTCAAGATTATGACCGGCGCGCCCGTGCCGCCCTGGGCGGACAGCGTGGTCATGGTGGAGGACAGTTCAGAGAAGGACGGCTTCGTGATTTTCCTGAAGACGCCGGTGAAGGGCGGGAATATCTGCCTGCGCGGCGAAGACATAAAGAAAGGGCGTGTGATCCTGGCGCGCGGCACGGCGCTCTCGCTCTCGCATATAGCGGTCATGGCCGCCATCGGTCGCAGCCATGTTAAGACCGGCGCGCTCCCGCAGGTCTCGCTGATCAATACCGGCGGAGAACTGATCCCTCCGGGCGGCAGGCTGCGCGGGAGCGGTATTTATAACAGCAACGGGCCCATGCTGTCCGCCATGCTGAAGACCGACGGTATCATCACCGCGCCGGTGATAGTGAGCGACGAGCCCCGCAGGCTTAAGGCGGCTTTTTCCAAAGGCCTCAAGGCCGATATAATGCTTATCTCGGGCGGCGTCTCCATGGGAGATTTCGACCTGGTTCCCGGCATCCTGAAGAGCCTGGGAGTGAAATGCCTTTTCCACAAGGTGCGGGTGCGGCCCGGCAAGCCCATGTACTTCGGAGTAAAGGGCCGCCGCCTGGTTTTCGGCATACCCGGCAACCCGCTGGCTAATTTCATGGCTTATCTCGCTTATGTCCGGCCAGCCATACGCAAACTAGCCTGCCGCCCGGACTATGCTCCTGAATTTAAAACCGGCGTTTGCGCCGGGAAGTTCGAGCCGAAAACCGCGCGGTGCGCCCTTGTGCTTTCCGCCGTCCGCGCGAATACCGCGTATTCGCTGGCCGAAGTTTCCAATAACGGCTCCGCCGATATCCTGGCGCTCGCCGGGGCGAACGGTTTCACGCTGGTCAAAGAGGGCGGTTCGCTGAAGAAGGGAGAAAAAGCGAAGTTCTTAACATGGCTATAGACTACCTGCGCCTGTCGCTCACGGACAGGTGCAATTTAAACTGCATCTACTGCACCCCGCTGGAAAAAAGCGGATTCCTCGCTCACGACGAGCTGCTCCGCCACGAGGAGATAACCCGCGCCGCCGCCGCTTTCGTGCGGGCCGGCGTCACTAAGCTCCGGCTTACCGGGGGAGAACCGCTGCTGCGCAAGAACATCGTCGGCCTGGTGAAGTTGCTCAAGGCCATTCCAGGCTTGAAGGAACTGGCGATGACCACCAACGGCCTGCTGCTGCGCGACCTGGCCGGCGAACTGCGCGGGGCCGGCCTGGACCGCGTCAACATCAGCCTTAACACACTCAACCCCGCCGCCTACCTGCGCGTAACCGGCTCGGGAGCGCTGGAGGACGCCTGGGACGGGTTGATGGCCGCACTTAAGGGCGGTTTCTCCGAGGTAAAGCTCAATGTCGTGGTAATGAAAGGCGTCAACGACGCCGAGATCAAGGAGTTCGCCCGGCTCTCCATGGATTTCCGGCTGTCCGTGCGCTTCATAGAATTCTTCCCGACAAACAAGCGTTCGATAAACCTGGCGCACACTATTTTCACCACGGCCGAAACAAAAAAGATAATCGAGAAGGCCTATGGGCCGCTTACTGAACTGCCGCCCGGCCGCGGCGCCGGCCCGGCCCGGGTTTTCAAGCTGACCGGCGCCAAGGGTAAAATCGGCTTTATAAGCGGCCGCAGCGACTATTTCTGCGGCGCCTGCAACCGCGTGCGCATGGACTGCACCGGCAGGATCTACCCCTGCCTCTTCTCCCCGTCCACCCACACCCTGCGCGACCTCCTGCGCGCCGGCGCCGGGGAAGACGCGCTGGCGGACTATATAAAAAAGATATTTTTAGTAAAATCTAGCTATAAGAAAGATTCCCATTCCGCCGGCCACATAGAAATGAGCAGCCTGGGGGGGTGAAGAAATCGGGAGTCGGGAATCGGGAATCGGGAATCGGGAATCGGGGATCAGAGAAGACAATAGTGGCGGCCTGGTCTAAGCGAGTAATATGGGAAAGATCTATTCAATTAATTGCAGTTCCGCGAAAGGCGTGCCTAAAGAGCAGACGCAGAAAGCTTTGCTCGTGAAGAATCACGGCCTCCGGGACGATGCCCATGCCGGCGCCCCGGTCCGGCAGGTCAGCCTTCTTCCCATGGAGAGCGTCCGCGGCCAGATAGCCGACGCCAAGGCGAAAAAAGCCGCCGTCCGGATCCGCCCCGGCAGCTACGCCGAGAACATCACCACCGAAGGAATCGTCCTGGCCGCCCTCAGACTCGGCGACAAACTCCGCGTCGGCAAAACCGCCGTCCTCCGGATTTCCAAAATAGGCAAAGAATGCCATAAACATTGCGCCATCTACCACCAGGTAGGCGACTGCATAATGCCCCGCGAAGGCATCTTCGCCGAAGTAATAGAAGGCGGCGAAATAGCCGTGGGAGACGTGGTAGAAAGGCTAAAGGACGAAGGCTAAAGGCTAGAATGGGAAACACTATAAATGTTGCGGTGCTCACCTCCAGCGACCGCTGCTCCAGGGGCGAGTCCGAGGATGTCAGCGGCGGGCTCGTTTCCGAAATGGTAAAGGCCATAGGCGGCCGCACCGCCGCCTACGACATAGTCCCCGACGAGATACCGGCCATAGAAGAAAAACTCCTGTATTACTGCGACGAACTCAAAGTAAACGTCGTCATCACCACCGGCGGCACCGGCTTCAGCGGCCGCGACGTCACCCCGGAGGCCACCGCCCAGGTAATAGAAAAGAACATCCCCGGCCTGCCGGAGCTAATGCGCGCCGAAGGCCTCAAAAAAACCAAAAAAGCCTGCCTGTCCCGCGGGATCTGCGGCATACGCGGCAACACGATAATAATCAATCTGCCAGGCAGCCCCAAAGCCGTAAAAGAATCGCTGGAGGCCATCCTGGACCTCCTCCCTCACTCCCTGGAAATGATCAGGGGCGGCAGGCATTGATGAAAATAACGGTTAAACTTATAGGCCCGCTTATTTACGAGGCCGGGTTCAGCGAGAAAGAGCTTATCTTGCCTGGCCATATGACGGCGGCGGAACTCTCCGCTCTTGTGAAGATAGACAGGAAAAGGGCCACTATAATCACCCGCAACGGCAAAGCCGCCTCTCCCGGCGAAGCTCTTGAAGACGGCGACCGCGTGGCCATCTCTTATATCTACTCGGGCGGCTGAATTTCCCGGTATCCTAAATCAAACGACGGCACAGAGGATACAAGCCTAATGGCCGCAGCAGCCGCCGCACTTATGGCCGCCGGGATTGATGGGGCAGGCGCCGTCGGAGGCCGCCGGGCCTTTCTTCAGGCCCGGGATCTCGTCGGAAACCTTTACCACTTTGCCCAGCTTCTTGTCGTAGACGTAGCGGCCCGTGGCGGCTTCTTTTTTATTTATCTCTTTACTTTCTGTCATAATGAGTTTAGAAGTTAGCAACTGAAGGCTACAGAAGGCTACAGAAGGCAAAAGAATGCAACTGAAGGTAAGCATTTACAATTCTTACGTTCTGTTGCCTTCCGTGGCCCTCTTGCTTTCCGTTGCTATGGCTGTATCAAATCTTACGTTCTGTTGCCTTCCGTGGCCCTCTTGCTTTCCGTTGCTATGGCTGTATCAAAATTTGGTGCGCCCGGCAGGAATCGAACCTGCACAACCGCCTTCGCAGGGCGGGACTCTATCCGTTGAGATACGGGCGCAAAAACCAGAGGCAGTTCCTGAAACAACCGGCTGAAACTATATTTTATAATTTATGTGGGGGGGATAACAAGGCTATGCCGGGTGCCGCAAAACGAGCTATGCTCATAGGGCGGCCAATACTTGGGCGGGTAGCTTTACTCGTCCGCAAAGCACCATGAAAACGAGTGCGCGGTGGAAGGGGACGTTGCTTTGTTTCTTGGTTATTTACACGCACCCCGCCCCAGTACCAG
>CAMTWW010000211.1:0-1631 GCA_947085555.1 uncultured Elusimicrobia bacterium
AGGTCAAAATAATCGTAGTAGCCGGGCTTGCGGCCGGCCGTCCAGGCGGCCGCCTTCAGAGCGCCCGCCGCGAAAACGGCGCGCGAATGCGCCATATGCTTCAGCTCCACGCGCTCATGCGGCCCCGCGAAAAGCACCGTATGGTCGCCCACTATGTCCCCGGCCCTTACGCTGCTTATGGGAGGGGGCTTCCCGCCCCGCGCCCGGGCTATATGCGCGGCATAGCGCAGCGCCGTCCCGCTGGGCGCGTCCTTTTTGGCGGTATGGTGCGCCTCGCTTATATGGATATCGAAACCTTTAAGCTTCTTCGCGGCCAGCGCGGCCAGCGCGAAAGTGAGGTTTACGGCCGGGCTCATATTGGGAGAGAAGAAAACGGCGGTCCTGCGGCCGGCGGCTTTAAGCGCGGCCAGCTGCTTTTCAGAGAAACCGGTGGTCCCGGTTACGAAAGGTTTCCCAGCCCCGGCGCAGACGGCGGCATAAGAACAGGCCGAGGCCGGCGAGGAAAAATCCACTACTACATCGGCGGAGGCGAGCAGGAAGGCGAAAGCTTCGGGCGCCTCCACCCCGGCGCCGGCCCTGGAATCGACCCCTCCGGCCACCGCGAAAGCCCCGGAGCTCCCGATCTCGGCCAGCACGGCGCGGCCCATGCGGCCGGCCGCCCCGCAGACGAGCACCTTTAAAACCTTTGTTTTCATGGTCTAATTATAAACTTTATAGGATTAGTTGTACAATAAACGATAGCAACGGAAAGCTACGGAAGGCTACGGAAGGCCACGGAAGGCCACGGAAGGTTTCAGAAAAGGAGTTTCTTACTTTCTGTTGCTTTCTTTTGCCTTCCGTAGCTTTCCGTTGCTTTCTTTTGCTATCCTTTTCTTGAATGATTTATCTGCTCTCACTGGTCATAGTCATACTGCTTTTTGTACTGGGCGCCCTGCTGCGCAAGATCTATGAGCTGCGGCTGGACAAACCTTCTTCCGAGGCCGGCGGAGCGGAAATTTCCCTGAAAACCACCTGGGGCAAGTTCGACGAGCTGCTCACCAGCCTCCTGACCATCCACGAAATAGGCATAGTCAACGCCGGCGCCATAAAAAAAGAGGAATTCTACCAGACCGTGGTGGATAACGCCTGCGAACTGATAAATTCCCCCCGCGGCTCGCTGATGATCCACGATGCGCAGACCGACGAGCTGAGGATAGTGGCCTCCAAGAATATTTCCAGGGAAGTCATAGAGAACACCCATGTGAAGCCGGGCCTAGGCATAGCCGGCCGCGCTTTCCAGACCGGCGAGACTATCTTTGTCACCGACCCCCAGCAAAATACCCAGTACAAGGATTATATCGGGCTGGAGGAGCAGAAGGACCCCTTCATAGCCATCCCCCTGAAGCTGAAGGAGAAGCCCTTCGGCGTGCTGAACCTGCACCTCTCCCGCGAAAAAGAATCCTTCACCGATTACGACCTGAAGTTCCTGACCCTGCTGGCCGGCGAGACGGCCATCACCCTCGAGAACATAAAGCTTTACGAAAGCCTTGAGAATTTCTACCTGGAGATGGTCCAGACCCTGGCCCGCGTGATAGACGCTAAAGACTCCTATACCGGCGACCACGCCGGGCGCGCCCGCATGAAAGCCCGCC
>CAMTWW010000212.1:0-4190 GCA_947085555.1 uncultured Elusimicrobia bacterium
ATCTGGCCGGCATTCTCTATATTTTCCGCAGGGCGGAAGCGGCGGGCTTCAAAAAAGAGGCTCTCTCCGACCTCATTTTCTACACCGTTATCAGCGGCATGCTGGGCGCGAAGCTTTTTTACGCCGCCACCTACTGGGCGGACTTCGGGGCGGATTTCACGTCCAGGGTCATGTACCTCGTAAAAAGCTTCCAGTACGGTTTTGTTTTTTACGGCGGGCTCCTGTCCGGCGCGGCCGTTTTTTTCTTCATGGCGCGGCGCGCGAAACTGAACGTCCTCCGGGCGGCGGACCTGTTCGCCGCGGCCCTGGCTCTCGGACACGCCTTCGGCAGGGTCGGCTGTTTCCTGGCCGGCTGCTGCCACGGCCGGCCGACCTCCTGCCCGCTGGCCGTGACCTTCACCAGCCCGGCCGCGGAAGTCAGCCCCTTTTATCTCGGCGTTCCTCTCCACCCCGCCCAGCTCTATGAAGCCGCCGGCAATCTGGCGAGCTTCCTGCTCCTCAACGCCGCGCTGGCCAGGACCCTTAAAGGGAAGCTGCCTGCCGGCGCGGTGACCGCGCTCTACGCCGCGCTCTACGCCGCGTTGCGCTTCTTCGTGGAATTCCTCCGCGGCGACGACCGCGGCGCCCTGCGCCTCGGCCTTTCCCCGGCCCAACTGATCTCGGCGGCGGTATTCGTGGCCGCAGCGGCGGTATTCGTAAAGGCAAAATATGAAAAAAACTAAAATACTGTATTCCGGGGAGCCCATCCGGCTGGACGTCCTGCTGACCCGGACCGGGAAGAACTTCTCCCGCTCTTTCGCGCGGCGCCTGGCCGAGGAAGGCCTGGCCACCCAGGACGGGAAAAAAACTAAACCTTCCCACCTCGTGAACGAAGGCGGCGTCGTGGAATTCTCCACGCCGGGCCCGGATGAATCGCAGGAGGGCTTTGAAGACCTCGTCCTGTTCGAAGATAAGGCCCTGGTGGCCATAAGCAAGCCGACCGGCCTGGCCGTGCATCCCAACGCCGCCAACTGGGAGATAAACCCGGCCGCCTCGCTGCTGGGCGAGCCGACCCTGGTCTCCATGATCTTTTCGGCCAGGCCGGAGCTGGCCGGGGGCGGGATCGAAAGGCTGGGCCTGGTGCACCGCCTGGACCGCGATACCAGCGGCCTGATGCTGCTGGCGAAGAACGCAGACGCCCAGAAGACGCTGACGGACGGCTTCAGGGAGCGCCTGATGCAGAAAACCTATATCGGCATCGTGGCGGGCATACCTGAAGAGAAAAAAGGCTCTATCGACGCGCCCATAGGCCGCGCCAGCGGCTTCAAGAAAATAAAAGTATGGGAATACGGCCGGGAAGCCCTGACCGACTATGTCGTTAAGGAGAGGGCTAAAACCTGCTCACTCCTGGAGATACACCCCCGGACCGGCCGCACCAACCAGATAAGGATCCACCTGGCCCATATAGGCCACCCGGTAATGGGCGACAAGCTTTACGGCGGCCCTACCGCGCCGCGCATGCTGCTGCATTCGCTGAGCATCGGCTTCAGGCATCCCTCCACGGGAAAGCAGACCCTGCTGGAGGCGCCGCTGCCCGAGGACTTCACCAGGGCCTGGAAAGCCCTGAAGAAAGGCTAAAGGCTAAAGGAAAAGCGCAGAAAACAAAAGAGATTTTTCCGCCCTTCATCTTTCATCCTTCAGCCTTTAGCCTTTCAGAATTTTGAGACGGAGGCGAAGACCCGGAAGTCCAGCCTGGGGAAGACGCTGTTCTGCTTCTCGAGGGCAGCCAGTGCCCGTTCGTCCACCCGCTTCTCTATGACCTCTCCCAGCAGCCTCATAGCGTTCGCCGCATGCCCCTCAAGACGCCCCTTGGCGTACTCGGCGTGGGAGCCTATGTAGATCAGGAAAGCCCAGTCCGAGGACTGGGACAGCAGGGTTTCGCGCGCCGCCTGGTTAAGCGCCCTGGAGCTGAGGAGAGACAGGTCCTGGTTGCGGAAGCGGTTGGCCGTCTCTATCATCTTGTCGGTGGCCGCGTAGACGGCGGGATAGATAAAATCGTTGGACTCGTTCACCCAGGGGTCGAAATACCCGTTCTCGCCCCACGACGAGCTGCCGGGGTTTATCTCAACCGGCTCCTGGCAGGAGTTGAGATATTCCGAAGGCGTGACGAACTGCAGGGGCAGGCGCTCGGTCCTGATCTTCCTGATCACCGCCTCCAGGAAAGCGGGGCCCTCGAACCACCAGTGCCCGAACAGCTCGGCGTCGTAGCAGCTGACGATAAGCGGCCCCGTGCCGCGGGAGGCGTAGAAATCCCCGGTCTGCTTCAGGCGCCTCTCGAGAAAGTCCAAGGCGTGCGCCTCGACCTTGGCCAGCGCGGCGTCCGGGTCGTAATACTGCTTGGAGGCGAGGTCCGAGTCCTGGCCGGTGATTCTGTGGTATTTAAGGCCCAGCGGGCGCCTGATTCCGTCCGAGCCGAAGCAGGGGCGCAGGGACTCGTAGTCCCCGTCGTAGCCGAGATCGCGGTAAAATTCCCTGTAGGCCGGGTCGCCCGGGTAGCCGGTCTTCGAGCTCCACACTTCGCGGGAGCTGGCCGCGTCGCGCGCGAAAAGGCCGAGGCCGTTGGCAGTGCGGTAAGGGGAATAGACGCCGTTCGGGGCCTGGGCCGGGGCGGAGTCCACCGCGTGAGATTCGGTAAAAGTATAATTGAAGCCGGAAAGCTTCAGATAGGAATTCAGCCGCGGCTCATAGGCGCATTCAGGCAGCCAGAAGCCGGAGGGCTTCCTGTTGAAGCGGTCCTCGTAGTCCTCGGCGGCGGCGGCCAGCTGGGCGCGCACGGCTTCGGGCCTGGCGAGGAGCGGCAGCACGGCGTGGGTGGCCGAGGTAATGATGATCTCTATCTGCCCGGAGTGTTGAAGGGCTTTCAGCGGGGTGATCAGGTCGCCGCTGTACTTGTGCAGCAGGCCGGCGGCGTCGGTGTAAAGCTTCTGGTAAAGTTTTACTATTTTAAGCAGGGCCGGGTTATCCTGCGCGCGCTCCAGCTCTCCCTCCAGAAGCTCCAGGCGGGACTCCACGTAAAGCCCCAGCTTATCCTCCAGCGCCTCGTTCTCCAGCATCGCCCCCAGCGTGGGAGAAATAGAGATGGTCACGCCGGGCCTTATGCCTTCGGCGGCCAGGCGCTCCAGCACTGAGATAATAGGGACATAGGTTTCCACCACGGCCTCGAAGAACCAGTTCTCCTCGAGGAAAGCCGAATCCTCCGGGTGGTTCACGTAAGGCAGATGCGCGTGCAGCAGAAACAGCAGCGAGCCGCGGGAGCTCATGAGAGTGCCTTCTTATGGAATTCCAGGCTGGCATAGCCCGTATCCCCGGCCTTGCCGGCCGCGCCCGGGGCGGCCGCCTTGTTGGAGTTCAGCAGCCTTTCCCAGTCGCCGTTGCGCAGGGCGTAAAGGGCCGCCTCGCAGTTCCCCCCCCGCCCCGGCACGGGCAGGTAGGCGCGGCCGGCCTGCCACTGCGCCTTGTGGGCGGAAGCGGGGGTTTTATCGTCGGAATAGTAGAGGCGCAGCTCTATCTCCGGGGAAAAAGACGCCAGACGGAAAGAATCGGCGCGGCCGGCGGAGAACTGCCAGAAAACAAAGAAGGTCCCGGGGTTCTTCGGGAGAAGCACCAGGCGGTCTTCTGGGGGCAGCGGTGTTGAAAGCTCCGGCATAACTATAATTTACTAAATTTCACCGCAATTAAATATTATTTTTTTCTCATTCTTTCGCGACATTTTTTTATGTCATAATAATAGACGGGCCAAAGGGAGAAACGCCATGCAATTCGACACTCTGAAGTTCGCTGACGAAGAAGTCGCCGCTCTTAAGAAAGAGAACCGCTTTATCAGGCCCCGCGTACTTGAGTCCGCTCAGGAGCCGGTCTCCGTCATAGACGGCAAGAAGGTAGTGAACCTCACGTCCAACAATTACCTCGCGCTCGCCAATAACCCGAAGGTCAAGAAAGCCGCCATAGCAGCCATAGAAAAATACGGGGTGGGCTCCGCGGCCGTGCGCACGATCATCGGCACCATGTCCCTCCACCGGGAACTGGAGACGAAATTCTCCGCGTTCAAGCAGGCCGAAGCTTCCATACTTTTCCAGTCCGGCTTCACCTCGAACGTGGCGGTCTGCCAGACGCTGATGTCGAGCGAGCAGGACCTGCTGATCTCGGACGTG
>CAMTWW010000213.1:0-2292 GCA_947085555.1 uncultured Elusimicrobia bacterium
CATATTCACTAGTTAAAACCCGAAGCTGAGGCGTTCCGCCAGGATTGGCGGCATCTTAAGCTGCGCCATCATTTGCTGCACACTCTCTACGTCATAAAAGACCCGGTACAGTTCGAAAAACTTTTTATCGGAATCGTAAATGCCGCAGGAAGCCCGCGTATCCCCGTCCCTCGGCTGGCCCACCGAACCCGGATTAAGCATCAGCCTGCCCTTGGCGAAGATCTTTACCGCCGGCTTGAGGAAATCCGTCTCGGGAATGCCGGCGTCCCCCTCCCTGAAATAAAGCGGCATGTGGCTGTGGCCTATGAAGCAGGGAGAGACCTCCCAGTTCTTGAAATTATCCGCGAACTGACACTCGCTCAACAGGTACTCCGTAAGGGGCTTGCGCGGGGAGCCGTGCACCACCGTAAAGTCCTCCGTCTCCGCCCTCTCGGGCATGCGGGCTATGAAATCCATGGCCTGGCCGGTAAGTTGGCTGCGGGCGAACTCTATGGCCCAGGCCGCGTTGGGATTGAACCATTTGATGTCCATCTTGCCCACGGCGGCCGCGTCATGGTTGCCCATTACCGCGATGAGGTTCTTAAGCCCCCGCAGCGTCTCGGCGCATTCCAGGGGCTGCGGCCCGTAGCCCACTATATCCCCGCAGCAGATAAAATTCTCCACGCCGTTCTTATAAAAAAAGTCCATCACTGCCTTGAGGGCCGCGTAATTGCCATGCACGTCTGAAAAAACCCCGTATTTCACAGTTCCCCTGTAACTTCTCATGAAGTCAGAATTCAGAAGTCAGAATTCAGAATTCAGAATGGTCTGCGGCTTCTGACTTCTGACTCCTAGCTCCTGATTAATTATGTTCCCCTACACCCCCACGGCTTTCTGGCCGGCCATGCCGGCCGCGCGCTGCAGGTCCACCGCGATAAGCTTGCTGACCCCCAACTCCTCCATGGTGACGCCGTAAAGCGTGTCGGCCGCCTCCATGGTGCGCTTGTTATGGGTGATGACGATGAACTGCGTGGTGGGAGAGAATTCCCTGATCAGGCGCACAAAGCGCTCGACATTGGCCTCGTCCAGCGGGGCGTCGGCCTCGTCCATCACACAGAAGGGCGACGGGTTGACGCGGAAGAAGCTGAACAGCAGCGCCAGCGCGGTCAGGGCCTTCTCGCCGCCGGAGAGCTGGGTGATGCTCACCAGCTTCTTGCCGGGCGGGTGCGCCAGGATCTCCACGCCGGTCTCCAGCAGGTTCTCCGGCATGGTCAGGAGCAGGTCCGCCTCACCGCCGTTGAACAGCAGGGAGTAGATCTCTTTGAAGCAGGCGCGGACCTTGTCGAAGGTGGCCTTGAAGTTCTCGCGGGTGGTATCATTGATCTTGTTGATCGCGGAGCGCAGGTCGGCCTTGGCGCGGTTCAGGTCCTCCACCTGGGAGTTCATGAAGTTATAGCGCTGGGTAAGGGCTTCGTATTCTTCCGGGGCGGTCATATTGACATTGCCCATCTCCGCCAGGCGGCGGCGCAGGAACTGCACGCGGTCGTGGTCGGACTGCACCCCGGCGTACCGCTCTTTCGCTTCGGCGGGTGTGATGTTCCACTCGTCGGCCATGCGCTTGGCCGTCTCGTCGGCGCGCGCGGCTATGGTGGCCAGCTCGGTCTCGATCTGGTAGCGCATCCTGTCGTTCTCGGCGGAGACGTCGCGGCTGTCCCTGAGGTTGGCGGCCAGGCGGGCCAGGTTGCCGCGCAGCTCGTTCAGCTCGTCCTCCATGCCCCGTGCGATGATCTCTTTCTCGGCCAGGTCGTGCATCAGCTCCGACAGGCGGGACTTGGAAGAGGCTATCTCTCCGCTGTACCGCTCCTCGCGGGCGGCCAGCTCGCCGCGGCGCTCTTCAAAATGGGACTGCTCGTCGTGCAGCGAGGAGAGGTCTCCCTCGGCCCGGGACAGCTCCGCCCTGACGGCCTCCAGGTTCTGGCGGTAATTGTCCAGGTTGGCTTTGCGGCCCCCCAGCTCTTCCTTCTGGCGGCCGAAATCGTCGTGCAGCGCGTTTTTTTTCTCGCCGAGCGCGGCCTGCTCCGCCTTCTTCGTTTCCGTGGCGGCGCCGGCGGCGGCCTTGCCATCAACCAGCGCCGCGAAGTCGGTTTCGGCCTGCCGTATCCCGGCTTCGGCCTTCTCCATTTCGGTCCGGGACAGCGCGAGGCTTTCCTTCTTTATCCGCAGGCCGTCTTCGGCGCCGGCGGCTTCGGTCGCGTTCTTGTGGTACTCTATGTTGAGCGCCAAGGCCTTTTCCTCGGCGGCGTCGGCGGCGGC
>CAMTWW010000214.1:0-4271 GCA_947085555.1 uncultured Elusimicrobia bacterium
CAGTGACTCAAAATCTGAGGACGGAATATTGCCACGCACTCACCGTCCTGACGGCGGACACTATCGTAAGCTATCCCATGGGAGCCACCTTTCCTTAATTTGATCCCAAGTTCCTGGGCGGCCGAATATTTGGTCCGGCTGTAAACTTTAGAGAATTGCTTAACCATCCCGCGTATATCGTGAAGGTCGCCGCTGAGGTTGGCTGTGAGCGCCAACATTTCCAGCCGCATAGGATCTTCTTTGGTGTAGCGCAGGAAGTTTTCTCGATGGAACGAGTTTTCCTTTATAGCAGTCTCCATCGTCCGCGCCGCATAGTAAACACCGAAACTTCCATCGCTGAACCGGCTACCAATAGGATTGCGATAAGCGAAAGCAGCCATGATATAAGCGCTGCCTGGTCCCGTCACCCGGTCCCCTGGGAGGACAAGGCTGATATCGCCATGCTCCTGGCGCGTCCGCTCATTGGTCATCTGTTCCAATTGCTCGATGGCTTCGCGGTCTTCGGGATCGGTAACGCGGTCGAATGGCTTTTTTTTCGAGTAGCGTGTAGGGATGATGCGCCAGCACGGCCTCCATGTGACGTGACGAAGCGGAATAGTCATACCCATCCACCTCGCTGGGCATCCAGATACTGGCGGATGACAAAAAGATCGCTTACGTGCCCGGAGAGCATCCGGTTAAACGCCGATTTGCCCCCGAAGATAGGGGCGTCGTTTGGTTTTTTGATCCACTTGTCGGCGGTTTCATCCTCCGGTAACAAGACGTTCAACGCTTTAAAAATACCCAGGATATAAGAGATTCGCTCCAGTGTATCCATCGATAGGCGACCATCCTGGTCCTGTTTCCACTTGAAGAATGTTGATCTTGCCGTGATGCCCAACAATTTCATTTGCTCCTCGACATTCAAATCCCAACGTTCAGTAATCTTAAAAAATGTCCTGAGCGCCGGACCTGATGTCGTTTTTAAATCGATTTTACCTGTTGGAGTTGTAAAGGTTCTCATATAATTCTCCTTTATTCAATTTCTCTAAATATAGTATAAGTCTAAATACGGACTTTGTCAAGGGTATCTGGACTATTCAAAGGGAACAGAATTATTCCGCGGGATCCCCCGCGAAGCGGGCGGAGGGCCAAGCGCTATGCGCGCCAGGCCCGGCGAGGTGAGGCCCGGCTTTAAAGCGAGGCATAATCATGCCTCGCGTCCGGGCCGCAAGGCCGGGAAAGGTCAAAAGCAAAGACCCGGCCCCTTTCCCCTTTGGAACGCCGATTAAGTTGTGTGTCACTTTAATTCACTTTAATTTTGGACCGGACGGGCTAGGTTCTTGCGGAGGGGGGAAAGTATCTTTTCGCGCTTAAATGTCATAAATATATCCCTATAATACAAGGCGTTTTCGATGTAAATACAAATTGTTCAGTATACCTTAACCCGCAAGCATTGAGACGGCCCAGGTTCGGTAGCGGAGCAAGTGTTTCCAGAGATTGTCTACATCCTTTTTTGTGTAGACTTCCCCCTCGTAAGAAACACGGTTCTTCTCGCTGATGATCTTTTCCAGGTGCCGTGTCCCGGCTTTGCCCTGCTCGTCCAGCGCGACAATCTGGTGCAAGAGGTCAACTGCGGCCATGTGGTCTTCGCCCTTACTCTTTACTCCGCCGAATTTTATAGTAAGGGCGTCTGTGTAGGCTATGGCTGCGTGAACTATAAGAACACCCGCGGCGTTGTAGTAGTCAAACTCTTTCGCAACCTCAGCGCCTTTATAGAAGTTCTCTGCGACGCGGGTATAGTCGGATTTCTTGGATTTCGGTAGTGAAACACGGCTGTGTCGTCTCGGGGTCATTTGAGTATATCCTCCAAACGCTCTGATAGCAGGTCGATTCCATGCGCAAGGATATTCTTGAGCAGCGGGTCGGACTTCCTGTACTTGGCGCGGACTTCGCGGGTTGTCATTGCCATTGGGGAGAATCTCACGCCGTATTCTGTAATGAATCTTTTTCCGAATTCACGCGCTCTTTCTTCCAGGAGTTTCCTGTCCTGTGCGTCTGTTATAAGCAGAAGGTCCACATCGCTTCCCGGTTCATCCTCTTTTCTTGCGGTGCTTCCAAACAGCGTTGCTGTACGCGCCTGGCGTCCGAATTCTTTTCGGATCTGCAGGCGCGCCGACTCCAAAAAACTCTTTTCCGCCCGGAACATAGGAAGCAGGGCTTCTTTTACAAGGATGTTCTCGAAATTAAGCCGGACAAGTTGTGTGTGGCCTGCTCCCTGCCGTACAATAATGCCGGCTGACTCAAGATCTCCAAGCGCCCGGCGGCATGCCTGATGGGTGAACCCGGCCGCCCGCGCGGCGGCCCGGCCGCTCATTCCCTCTCGGCTGTCTTTGAGCGCCCGTATGACGGCAATATTGCTGGGGGCTGAAAAAACCCAGTTTAATGGAAAGTTGAGAAAGCTTGTCTTATTAGGCATGTGGATAGTATACCATCCAATTGGCCACTATGCAAGCCAATAATGCAACAGGGCCCCGACCGGCTCCCGCCCCGGAAAAATCCCCTGCCTTAAGCCGTAAGGCCGGGAAAGGTCAAAGGCAAAGACCTGGCCCCTTTTCCCTTCGCTGTATTGTTATCTGCGCAAAACGGCGGGCGGGGTGAACGGCGCGGTATTAATGAAAGAGCTTAAAATCAGTTCCGGCGCGGCTTCGTATCTGGCGCATAAGGGTAGGGAATTGGCGAAGGCGGAGCATTTAAGCATTTAAGCAACGTCCTCCATTCGTGTCCACAGGCACCGGTGGGCGGGCCGCGTTTTGAAAACATGGTTGCCTCCCAGCTCGTAAATTTAATAGAGGAATCCGAAAAGATAAAGCGGGATTCTGTTGCCCGCGCCTATCTCAAGACCGTCCAGGGCGAGATAAGCATCCTTCAAGCCCTTTAACTGGGTCGCCGTCTTGTTCTTTCCGCCGATTTCAAATACCATCCTGTCGTTAACGATAAAATCGCCCTGCGCTGCGGCTGTCACCCGCTCACAGCCCCCGACCTGATTCACAAAAAACGTTTCGCGCGCCGCTCCCTGGTCGGTCTCCAGCTTCAACGAGCCGTTTATCGCGGCCAGCAGGTTGGTGTTTTCCAGGAAGAGCTTTGCCGGCTTCCGCAGCACTTTGTAGCCTTTTCCGCCCGCGTATAAAGCGAGGATAATTCCGGCCTGCTCAAGATATTCGAGGTAATGATAAACGTATTCTTTGGAAATACCGAGCTCCCTGCTGAGCTTGTCGATATTCGGCGCGAACGCCGCTGTGCCGGCTATGAGCCGCAGTATTTTTTTGATCGCCGAGATATTTACCGGTTTTACGTTGCCGATAAGCGCCACGTCTTCGTAGAGCGCTTTCTCAATTACATTAAGCACCTTCTGCGGATAGGCGGCTTCGCTTTCGATAAAAAACGGGTAATAGCCGCCGCTCAGGTAGTTTCTGAAATCCCTGAGCACGGTCAGCTGCCCGGATATCGCCTGCGCGTGACGCACATGTCCATGAACTATATCGTCAAATCCGAGCGCCGGGAAAACTTTCCCCTCCTTCAACCCCACATATTCGCGGAAAGAAAGCCCCTTCAGGTCGTAATAAACAAAGCGCCGGGAAAGATCGGCTTTGCCTTTTTTAAGATTTAAAGAAGAACTGCCGGAAACCAGAAGCTTCCTGCCTTTAAAAGTATCCGCTATGTTTTTAAGTTCCACCTGCCAACCCGGATATTTGTGGATTTCATCAAGAATAAGCGCCTGCCCGCCGAAAGTGAAATATTCGGAGGCTATATTGAACAGCCCCATGGAGGATGCTTCTACGTTATCAGCCGAAACATACAGACATTTTTCCACATCCCCATAATTTTCATGGTAATATTGCAGCAACATTACCGTCTTCCCCGCGCCTCTGGCCCCGGTCACACAGATCGCGTCGGATTTCCAGTCTATGTCCGCATAAAGATAGCGCCGGAATGTACGCGGGGTGTTCTTTACGGCGCTGTTATGTATCGCAAAAAGTTTATCAAGCATTTAGTTCTCTCCCGTGGATTCGTATAGTTTAGTTTACCATATATTATGTAAATAGTAAACCACAGTCTACGGTCGTTAAAGCGTCATGATTACGAAAGTAGAAATGTCATGGTTAGGGCTCGTGAAAGAATAACTGACGCATTTGGAGGCCCATATTTGAGCCGGCTGCAAGGCGCGACGAACGAGCATACCGGTGGTCTGTGAGTGCGAAGCACAATTCAGTGATCAAGTGAGGAGCAAC
>CAMTWW010000215.1:0-1620 GCA_947085555.1 uncultured Elusimicrobia bacterium
CCTGAAGCGCGAACTGATAATGGCGCAGGGGGAAGCGGACTACCTGCTGTCGTTGTATTGAGGGAAAGCTGGACGGCTGGACAGCGAGACGGCTGGACAGCGAGACGGCTGGACAGCGAGACGGCGGGACAGCGTGAGCGATCTAGAGTGAGTGGGGTTCAGAGGTTGTCTGCTCGTCTGCGAGACGGCTGGACAGCGAGACGGCTGGACAGCAATAAGGTCCGACAGATCTTAATAAGCCGTCTCGCTGTCTAGCTGTCCAGCTGTCCAGCCGTCCAGCCGCAGTTTTGAACTGAAAGCATGAAACACAACGCGAAAAATTCTAACGGGGCCCAGCCCGGCCAGGCTTTTTACGACGGCCGCGACGCCTTCATGAAAGCGGCCCTGGAGGCCGTTTCGGAGCAGTTCGCCCTGGACGGGGCCTCGTTCTACGAATACGACGAGAAGAACGGCCTGCTGCGGCTGCGCCAGCGCCACGCCTGCGGCGTCTCGTTCGAGCACGAGGAGCATTTGCGCCCGGCGCCGGGCTCGGCGGCCGCCCGCGCCCTCGAGACCCTCGCCGCCGCGTCCGCGAAGACCCCGGGCGGGAGTTTCCTGTATTCGCCTTTCAGGTTCGACTACTGCGATCCCTCCGGCGGGCGCGGCGTGGTCCCCTGCTTAGGCCTGGTGCGCCTGGAGCGTTCCACCAGGAAGAAGGGTTTCCCGCCCGCGGAGTCAGCCCGGGCCGACGCGTACCTGCGCTCCTACCTGCGCGACTACTACAAGGCGGAATTCTTCTCGCTGCACCGCAAGTACGACAAGAACGTGGCCGCCATCACCGAGCTGACCGAGGTCTTCGCCACCGCGCTGCGCGTGCGGGACAGCTTCAAGCACATCCTTTCCGGCATCCAGGCCTATTTCGGCTTCGACCGCGTGCGGCTTTACCTGATAGACGAAAAGAACCGCAAGCTCAAGGGCGAACTGTCCGCCGATATCCGGGGGCAGATCAAGAGCATCTCCTACGAGGAGATCCCGCTGGAGGCCGGCGCGCACCGCTTCGCGGATATAGTGCTGGGGCGCAGCTCCGGCGCCTTCCTGGAACGCTATAAGGACTGCGTACTTTATATGCCGCTGGCGGTGCAGGGCGTGACCATAGGCCTGCTGATCGTGGACAATCTGCTCAGCCAGTCCCGCATCGAACCCGCCGAGCTGGCCATGCTGAAGTCCTTCGGCGGCCAGATAGCGCTGGCCGTGGATAATTCACGCCTGTTCGACAAGGTGGAGGAGCTCTCGCTTTACGACGAGCTGACCAAGCTGCCGCTGCGCCGCTATTTCAACCAGCGCTTCCAGGAAGAGTTCTACCGCGCCGAGCGCTTCAAGCAGCCGCTGGCCCTGGTCTGGGCCGACGTGGACTACTTCAAGGAAGTCAACGACACCTACGGCCACCAGATAGGCGACAAGGTGCTGAAGGAAGTCGGGCGCGTCATCCTTTCGAACCTGCGCAAGATAGACTTTCCCTGCCGCTACGGCGGCGACGAGATCCTGATACTGCTGCCGCAGGCCAGCGGCCTCGAGGCGCAGCGCCTGTCCGAGCGCCTCAGCAAGGAGCTCTCGGAGCTGCGCATCCCCGTGCCTTTTTCC
>CAMTWW010000216.1:0-16433 GCA_947085555.1 uncultured Elusimicrobia bacterium
CAGGTGGCCTATCTGTTTGGCGGCGAAGCCGGAAGCGCTTACCTTGATATCCGGCCGGAGGATGGTCATCAAAGCCCTGGCAAGATAGGGAAGCGGGTCCACCTCGGTCCCCGGCGGCAGATCCTTCGGTATCATGTCCAGGTTCCGTAAAAGAACTTCTTTAGTGCCCCCGCCGGCCGGGATAACGCCTACGGCGAATTCCATCAGGCCGATATAGGTCTCGTGAGCCGCGCAGATCCTGGCCGTGTGCAGGCAGACTTCACAGGCGCCGCCGAAGGTGTAGCCGAAAGGAGCGGCCACTACGGGCTTGGGCGAGTATTTAAAGCCCATAAGGGCGTCCTGGAAACTTTTCACCATCTCCTCAATGTCTTCAAACTCGTCGTTGAGGATGGATTCCTTCACCAGGTCCAGGTTGGCTCCCGCCGAGAAATTGTCTCCCTGGTTGCCGATCACCAGTCCTTTGAAGTTTTTATCCCCGGCTACTTTTTTTGCGGCCTTCTTCATCATCGAGATCATGCCCGGTCCGATGGCGTTCATCTTGGAATGGAATTCAAGGCAGGCCACGCCGTCGCCCAGGTCTATAAGGGAGGCTTCTTTGCTTTCCTCTATGACTTTGCCCTGTTCTTTCAGGTCCCTGAGGACGATAATCCCTTCAGGCACGACAGCTTCTTTATAGGCATTAGCTTTGAAGTCGAAGAACAGGGTCTTTCCGTTCTTTCTCTGGTAGAAAGACTTGTGCCCGGATTTGAGTAGTGCTTCAACCACGGGGGGAACCGGCTCGTTCGCGGCTTTCAGCTTTTCAACGATGTTTTCAACTCCGATGGCGTCCCAGGTTTCGAATGGCCCAAGCTCCCACATGAACCCGTTCTTAAGGGCGGCGTCCACGGCCATGATATCGTCGGAGATCTCGGGCAGGCGCTCGGCGGCGTAGACTAAGGTGGACAGCAGTGTCTTCTGGAGGAATTCACCCACCCTGTCTTTTCCGTTGAACAGGAACTTGATCCTTTCCCCGGTATTCTCCATTCCTTTCCCGGCGTCGATGCCCGGGAAGCTGACTTTCTTGCCGGGGCGGTATTCCAGGGTCTCGGGGTCTATAACCTGGAGGTCCCTGCCTCCGTCGGGCTTTTTGACGTTCTGGTAAAATCCTTTTTTTACTTTCTGCCCGAGCAGCCCTTTTTCTATCATCTTCTCTACGAAGAGCGGCATTTTAAGAACGTCCCTCCGGGGGTCGGCGGGGATATGTTCGTAAAGGTATTTGACCACATTGTTGATCACATCCAGCCCGACAATATCCAGGGTCCGGAAGGTGGCGCTTTTCGGCCAGCCGATAGCTTTCCCGGTTATTTTATCCACTTCTTCAATGGTGTAGCCGTCAGCCAGCATGACCTGGATAATTTTCATTACGCCGGGAACCGCGATGCGGTTGGCGATGAAATCCGGGGTATCTTTAGCGGGGATCACTGTCTTCCCGAGTTTCCTGTCGCAGAAATACTTCATATAGTCCGCGACTTCCGGCAGGGTATCGGCGATAGGCGTTATTTCGAGCAGCGGCAGGTAGCGTGGGGGATTAAAAAAGTGGGTGCCCAGGAAATGCTGCCTGAATTCCTCAGGCAGGCCCTTTACCATCGTATTCAGCGAGATTCCGGAAGTGTTAGAGCTGACTATCGTCCCGGGTTGCCTGACGGCGGCCACTTTTCCCATCAGGTCCGTTTTTATCTTAAGGTCTTCTTTTACTACCTCTATGATCCAGTCCGCGTCTTTCAATTTTTCCAGGTCGTCGGTGAAATTGCCCAGTTCTATCGCTTCGGCGAACTCGGGCAGGGCGAAAGGAGCGGGTTTCAACGTCTTTGCAGCTTCCAGGCCCTTTAAAGCAAACTGATTCCGATTTTTGACGTCCTTTAGTTGCTCGGCGTCAAACAGCCAGTCCGGCACAACATCAAGGAGCAGTACGTTAAACCCGGAGTTCGCCAAGTGGGCGGCAATCTGCGAACCCATCGTTCCGGCGCCTAAAACCGCTACTTTTCTTATTTGTTTCATGTTGGCCTCTTATCCACTATCTTTTTCGCCTTTACCGCCGATTCTATCTCTATCTTTTCAATAATCTCCTTATGGGAAACATAAAGGATCCTGTTGAAGGAAACTTCAGTGCCAGCGAGAACCTCTTCATTCAGGGCGCGCGAGAAACTATCCTTGTCCACGTTTGGGAAAAGACAGACATTCAGCGCCAGCTCGTCCACCTCGAAAGGGTCGTTGTTCCTTTTTACTATCTCTATCTGCCAATCGTTTATTTCAGCTTTATTATCCAGGAGGCGTTCCAGATCATTAAGGTTTACCAGGGAGCCCTTGATTTTAGAGAGTTGGATGTTTTTTATGTTTGAGGCGCGCGACAGTTTACTGGAAATCCTGGGGACGGTCATGCCGCAATGCGGGCAGGGGGAATAGATTATCCCGCCTTCCACCAGGTCCCCGGTGCGGTAGCGCAAAACGCAGGTTCCCCTGGCGTCTATTCCGGTGTAGACAAGCTCTCCGTCCTCCCCTTCGCCTTTAACTTCCCCCGTGTCCGGGTCTATCACTTCAAAAACCTCTTTATCCGGATAGGTATGGTAGCCGCTTGAGACGTTGATGTCGGTGGGGCATTCCGCCCAGGCGCAGCGCGCTTCGGTGAAGCCGTAGGTTCCGAAGACCCGCACATCCGTAGCTCCCATCTCCTTAAGCAATTCCGCTATTTTAAGTTTGAAGCCGGTGGGAACGGGGCTTGCGCCCAGTATTATCCGGTTCAGAAAGCTCATGTCCTGCTTTTCCGCCCGCGCCGTCTTCAGTATGTGGTAAACGAAACTCGGCACTCCTATCAAAAACTGCGGCTTTATTTTAAGTAAGGCGCGGATATTGCCTTCCGTCCCCATGGTCTTCCCTCCGCCGGTGCTGAGCACAAAGACGTCGGCCGCAAGCCCGCCCAGGACCGCCAGCCAGAAGGCCAGGTGAGGGGCGTAAGGGAACGCGTTCAGCAGCCTTTCATCTTTTATCCCGATCGTGGCTATCATCCTTTTGCCGTATTCCTTGAGGTTCTCTATGTCGTAATCCGAATAGAGAAAAGCCATCGGGGTGCTGGTGGTCCCGGCTGTGGAAGTCAGGAAAATGGGCTTATACTCCTTCCCCAGCATGGCCTTAAAGCCGGCCTCCCCTTTCAGCGCCCGCAACAGCATAAGTTTAGCAAGCTCCAACTTCGGGAGATGTTTTTTAATAGTGTCTTTGTCCGGCTGGAGGCAGAAGGCAAGGGTTCCTTTGGCAGGATCTTTTTCGAGGGCGTCGCGGAAGGTTTGTTTGGAGGTAAACGGGATGCGGCGGAGGTCTTCTACCGTCCTTATGTCGCAGGGGTTAATTTTATTGTCGTCAAAAAGCTTGCGGTAGTAGGGGCTGAATGGATATACATGCCTTGTGATGAAATGATGCAATTTTTCATTCTGCAACTGTTTCAGTTCATCCCACGGCCGGAATAATATATTATTTGTGTTTTTCATTACATGCTCCTTCTGTATTGACCGCCAATTTCGAACAAAGCCCCGGTGATCTGCCCCAGGGAACAGTATTTGGAAGCCTCCATCAGGCTTTCAAAGAGGTTGACTCCACCCACGGCGTTCTTCTTCAACTCGCCCAGCGCCGCGGCCGCTTGCTTATTGTAGGTTTTATGCAGGGCCTTAAGCGAGGAGATTTGGCGCAGCTTTTCCTGCTCGGTGGAGCGGATAACTTCACCGGGGGTCACGGTGGGGGACCCTTTGGAGGAAAGGAAGGTGTTGACGCCCACTATGGGCAGCGCGCCGTCATGCTTGAGGGTCTCGTAGTGGAGCGACTCTTCCTGTATCCTGCTCCGCTGGTACATGGTTTCCATCGCGCCGAGAACGCCGCCGCGCTCGTTCAGCCTGTTGAACTCGGCCAGGACGGCCTCTTCCACCAGGTCTGTCAGCTCCTCTATGATGAAAGCGCCCTGCAGGGGATTCTGGTTGAAGGCCAGGCCCAGCTCGCGGTTGATGATCAGCTGTATGGCCATGGCGCGGCGCACCGATTCCTCGGTGGGGGTGGTGATGGCCTCGTCGTAAGCGTTGGTGTGCAGGGAGTTGCAGTTGTCGTAGATGGCGTACAGGGCCTGCAAAGTGGTCCTAATATCATTGAAGTCTATTTCCTGTGCGTGAAGGGAGCGCCCGGAGGTCTGGATATGGTATTTCAGTTTCTGGGAAAGGGAATTAGCCTTATATTTATACTTCATCGCTTTCGCCCAGATCAGCCTGGCCACCCTTCCTATCACCGAGAATTCGGGGTCCATCCCGTTAGAGAAGAAGAAGGAAAGGTTGGGCGCGAACTTGTCTATGTCCATGCCCCTGGAGGCGTAATACTCCACATAAGTGAAGCCGTTGGCCAGGGTGAAAGCAAGCTGGGAGATGGCGTTGGCGCCGGCCTCGGCGATATGGTAGCCGGAGATCGATACGGAATAGAAGTTCCGGATGCCGTGGTCTATGAAATAAGCTTGCACGTCGCCCATCAGCTTCAGGGAGAAATCTATGGAATAGATGCAGGTGTTCTGCGCCTGGTCTTCCTTCAGGATGTCGGACTGCACGGTCCCGCGCACCCTGGCCATGGTCTCCGCTTTTATCTTCTCGTAGACGTCGCGCGGCAGCGCCTGCTCGCCGGTGACGCCGAGCAGCATGAGGCCCAGCCCGTCATTGCCTTCCGGCAGCTTGCCGTGGTAGGAGGGGCGGACCGTGCCTTTTTCTTTATAAAGCCGCTCTATCGTTTTAAGAGTTTTCTTTTCCAGGCCGTGCGCGCGGATATAAAGCTCGCACTGCTGGTCTATGGCCGCGTTCATGAAATAGGCCGTCATTATCGGGGCCGGGCCGTTTATGGTCATGGAAACCGAAGTCATCGGGTCGGCCAGGTTGAAACCGGAATAGAGTTTCTTTGCGTCGTCGAGGCAGGCCACGGAGACCCCGGAATTGCCTATCTTCCCGTAGATGTCGGGGCGGGTGTCAGGGTCGGCGCCGTAGAGGGTCACCGAATCGAAAGCTGTGGACAGGCGTCTGGCGGGCTGAGCCTTGGAGACATAATGGAACCTCTTATTGGTGCGTTCCGGGCCGCCTTCTCCGGCGAACATCCTGGTGGGGTCTTCGCCTTCGCGCTTGAACGGGAATACGCCTGCGGCGTAGGGGAATTCGCCGGGGACGTTCTCCTTCAGGTTCCATTTCAGAATATCACCCCAGGCCTTATACCCGGGCAGGGAAATTTTGGGGATCTGCAGGTGAGAGAGGGACTCCGTGTGCGTCTTTATCTTTATTTCCTTCTCCCTGACGTGAAAAGTGAAATATTCCTTCTTATAGGATTCCAGTCTTTTGTCCCAGTGCTCCAGCACCTTCCTGTTATGCTCGTCCAGGTTCTTCTCCGTTTCTTTGTAGGCGGTTTCAAGGCGCTTGAGCACGGGGGCGTCGGCGGGATCAGTGCCGAGCGCTTTTACCGTTTCACGGATGGAGTAAAGCCGCTGGGCGACGGTGGCCTGCTCTTCCGCCCGTTTATTATAGTCTTTGACCGCTTCGGCTATTTCGGAGAGATACCTGACCCTGGCGGGGGGGATGATCAGGATCCTCTCATAGTGGGCGCAGGTTCCGGTACTCTTGCCGAAGGCCGCGCCGGTCTTTTTTACTACCTTCTGCATGAGTTCGCAATAGAACTGGTCTACGCCCTGGTCGTTGAACTGGGAGGCGATGGTCCCGAAAACAGGCAGGTCTTCCAGTTTGGCGTGCTCCGGGCGGCGGCTGCGGGCGTATTGCTTTCTCACGTCGCGCAGGGCGTCAAGCGCCCCTTTCTTTTCAAATTTGTTGATGGCCACCATGTCGGCGAAATCCAGCATGTCTATTTTTTCCAGCTGGGTGGCGGCCCCGTATTCAGGGGTCATAACGTAAACTGAAACGTCGCTGTGGTCCACTATCTCGGTGTCGGATTGGCCGATGCCGGAACTCTCCAGGATTATGGCGTCGAAGCCGGCCGCTTTGCAGACGCAGATAGCGTCTTTTACGTACTTCGATAAAGCCAGGTTCGACTGCCTGGTAGCCATGGAGCGCATATAGACGCGCTGGCTGCTCACCGAGTTCATCCTTATCCTGTCTCCCAGCAGCGCGCCGCCGGACCTCCGCTTGGACGGGTCCACCGAGAGCACCGCTATATTCTTGTCGGGGAAATCGGCCAGGTAGCGCCGGATGACCTCGTCCACCAGTGAGGACTTGCCCGCGCCGCCGGTGCCGGTGAAACCTATGACGGGGATCTTTTTTTTCGCCGCCTTCTTGGCCAGGTTTTTCAGCAGACCGCGCGAGCGCTCAGGGTAATTCTCCACCGCTGAAATAGCCACGGCGACCGAGCGAAAATCTTTGCCGCTGACCTTCTCCGCGCTCAGGTTGGCCTCATTGCCGGTGGGGAAATCGGCTATCTTAAGGGTGTCGTTGATCATGCCCTGGAGGCCCATCCTGCGGCCGTCGTCGGGCGAGTAGATCCTGCCTATGCCGTAAGCGAGCAGCTCTTTTATCTCTTCCGGCAGGATGACGCCGCCGCCGCCGGCGATTATCTTTATATGTCCGCAGCCCTGTGCTTTGAGCAAGTCGTACATATACTTAAAAGACTCAAGATGGCCGCCCTGATAGGAGGTGACGGCCACCGCCTGCACGTCTTCCTGTATAGCGCAGGCCACTATCTCGGCTACCGACCTGTTATGTCCCAAGTGTATCACTTCGGCGCCGCTGGCCTGGAAGATCCGGCGCATCACGTTTATCGCCGCGTCATGGCCGTCGAACAAAGAGGTGGCGGTGACTATTCTGATGTGGTTCTTTGGTTTGTAGATTTTATCGGTGGTCATAATTGGCAAGTAGTAAGGATTAAGTTGTAAGTAGTAAGTTTGGAACCTTAATCCTTAGTACTTAATCCTTAATCCTGTTTCTTCAGCGATCTCTTTTTTCGCCTCGAGGTATTCCTTCCAGATATTTTCCACTATTTCTCCGGCGGGCAGGAGCTCTTTTACCAGGGACGCGGCTTGGCCTATCTCCAACTCTCCGTTCTCCATATCACCTTCGAACATGCCCTTCCCGGCCCGGCCCTTGCCGAGGAGCAGGGTCAGCTCTTCCGGGCTCGCGCCGCGGTTTTCATGCTCCAATACTTCGGCGCAAAATTTATTCCTCAGCAGCCGCACCGGCGCCAGTTTTTTCAGCGCGAGGATAGTGCCGCCTTCCGCGCACTCCATTACCTTCTGTTTAAAATTAGCGTGGGCCGAGCTTTCCAGGCTGGCCACGAAGCGCGTGCCCAGCTGTACGCCCTCCGCGCCCAGGACCATAGCGGCCAGCATAGCCCTGCCGCCGGTGATGCCGCCGGCGGCTATCAGGGGGATCTTTATAGTCTCTCTTACCTTCGGGATCAGGCAGAGGGTGGTGGTCTCCTCGCGCCCATTGTGCCCGCCTGCCTCGAAGCCTTCGGCCAC
This sequence comes from uncultured Elusimicrobia bacterium, assembly GCA_947085555.1. Taxonomy (GTDB): domain Bacteria; phylum Elusimicrobiota; class Elusimicrobia; order Elusimicrobiales; family UBA9959; genus UBA9959. The sequence goes on from CAMTWW010000216.1 coordinate 7,505, forward strand.
TACCGCGTCCACCCCCGCGGCCTCGCATTTGGCGGCGTATTTGGCGCCCGGGACCACGTGGGCTACCTTTATGCCATTGTCTTTAAGGAAGGCTGTCCACAGCCCGGGGTTCCCGCCCGAAGTGAAAACTATTTTAACGCCCTCCTCCACGATAACCCGCATGGTCGCTTCCGTGTGGGCATACAAGAGCGGGATATTGACCCCGAAAGGCTTGTCCGTGGACTCTTTGCATTTGAGGATATGCGCGCGCAGCATATCCGGGGACATGGAGCCGGCTCCGATAAGGCCCAGCCCGCCGGCCGCGCTTACCGCAGAAGCCAGCTCCCAGCCGCTGCACCAGATCATGCCGCCCTGGATGATGGGATATTTAATGCCGAAAAGCTCGGTTACCCTGTTCATCCAGGCACCGCCGGAGGAGGGCCGCTTATGACCTCCGAGAGGTCGCGGACATCTACGCCGGCGGCGCCGAGGTCCTTGATGCCGTCGGACAGCATTTTCAGGCAATAAGGGCAGGAGGTGGCGATTATTGAAGGCTTTGTTTCAAGAAGTTGCTTCACCCTGGCGTGGTTTATCCTCGGCTCGCCTTCCTCAAGCCAGAACCTGCCGCCGCCCGCGCCGCAGCAAAAACCTTTTTTTTCGGATTTTTCATGTTCTACAACTTCAAGCCCCGGAACGCTTCCCAGGATGTCGCGGCTGGGGCGGTATACCGAATTCACGCGCCCTAAATAGCAGGAGTCGTGGATAACCGCGCGGCCTTGCGTACCGCCTTCGAGTTTAAGCTTACCGCTTTCTATCAATTTCGAGATAAGCTCGGAATGGTGCAGCACCTCGTAGCTGCCTCCGAAATCCGGGTATTCGTTCTTGAAAGTGTTATAGCAATGCGGGCAGGGCGTGATGATCTTTTTGATTTTCAGTTCTTTAAAAAGTTCTACATTGGCTTCAATAAGCGCCTGGCCTACGGCCTCTTCGCCCAGCCGGCGGGCGGTCTCGCCGCAGCAGGTTTCGCTTTCACCCAGCACGGCGAAAGAAACGCCCTGTTCTTTAAGGAGCGTGGCGAGGCTGCGGCTCATCTTCTGCGCCCGGTCGTCGAAAGCCGCGTTGCAGCCGAGGTAAAGCAGATATTCAGCGTTGGGATTGTTTTCAAGGAGGGGGATCTCCAGCCCCTTCGCCCAGTCCATCCGCTTCTCGGCGCCCATGCCCCAGGGGTTGCCGTTGGTCTGCATCCCTTTAAAAACACGCTTGAGCTCGGGGGGGAATTTTCCCTTCATCAGCACTTCGCTCCGGCGCATTGAATTAAGGCGCTGCACATGCGAGATATTCAGCGGGCAGGCCTGTTCGCAGGCCTGGCAGGTGGTGCAGTCCCAGGCCTCCTGGGCGGCTATAATGTTCGGCACCATCTCTTTGGACGGCGCCTTCGTCTTGTCCCCTGAAAGCAGGCGGGCAGCCTCGTCGTCCACAAGGAAATGCTTCTGTCTGGTTATCACGTCGCGCGGTGAAAGTTTTTTATTGGTGGAGCTTGCCGGGCACACTTCAGTGCATCTGCCGCATTCGGTGCAGGTATAGAGGTCCAGTGCCTCTTTCCAGGTGAGGTTTTCGATATTCGGGGTGCCGAAAGTTTCCACCGATTCGTCCTCGAGCGGCAGCTTCGTCAGCCGCCCGCTGCGGTGCAGGGGCCTGAGGTAGACGTTAAAAAGCGAAGTCAGAATGTGCATGTGCTTGCCGGTCGGGATATAGACCAGGAAGACCAGAATGCCGAGGGAGTGCAGCAGGAAGGCCGCGTGGCCGGCGAAAGCCGGGACCGACCCGTGCAGGCCGGCGTCGAAGAGGATATCTGTCACCATAAGACCGAGTATCATCAGCAATACGAATAAAGCGTCGGGGGTGTTAAGCAGGCGTGGAACCTTGATGATATATCTCCGCGCCATGGCGTAAAGCACCATCAGGGTCACTATCGCGACAGCGGCGTCCTTGAGCACTGAAAAACCCTGGCCGGCGAGGGTTTCAGGTCCCAGGCCGGGCAGGTAAAAATCGAAGCCGTAGAAAGCCATGCCGAACATCGTAACGGTGCGGAGCGACAGGACCAGGAAGCCCCAGAAAATAAAAGCGTGCATCACGCCGGGCTTAAAATCCTGGAAAAGCTTTCTCTGCTCCAGGAAGATGGTCAGGACTTCTTTCAAGCGCGCGCCATGTTCGGTTATGGGGTCCGGCGCCGGGGCGCAGGCCCGCAGAAGGCGGAATCGCTGGTGTACAGCTCTGGCGAACAGGAACATGGCCGCCGGTATCGCGGCCCCGATCACCAAACCGTGAGTTATATGCCAGTTCATAAGCAAGTAAGTGGTAAGGATTAAGTGATAAGGATTAAGTAAAGCATAATCCTTAGTACTTAATCCCTGTCCCCTCGGCGGTAGACTATTGCCACTACGGTTCTGTCATTGCCGCCCATGCTTATGGATAAGGCGTAGGGGCGGCTTTCAGGGATCTCTATCTGCCACTTCCCGGCCTTGTGGGTAAGCTGCTCCCAGATGGTTACAGCCTGGCGCACACCGGTCGCGCCTGTCGGATGGCCCCAGCCCACCAGGCCGCCGGTGGTGTTGAAAGGGATCTTGCCGTTCCTGGCCGTGTGGCCGGCGCTTACAAAATCCGCGCCCTCGCCCTGTTTGGCCAGGCCTATCGCCTCCACCGAGAGGATCCCGGTGATGGTAAAGCAGTCGTGGCATTCCACGGTCCCGAGGTCGTTCACGCCTATACCGGCGGAAGCGAGCGCTCTTTTTACGGCCTCTTCGGTCGTGTCGAGACTAGTCAGGTCGGCGGGGGGGACTGTCAGGTCAGCCTCTACCTGCCCGAAGCCGACCACCTCTACCGCGTCTTTTTTAGCTATGCCGGCCTTCTTCAGGCCCTCTTCGGACATGATGGCTATCGAGGCCGCCCCGTCCGAGACTTTGGAACAGTCAAATATATTCAGGTTGTCTACAAAAGACTTCGGGTTGGGCTTGGCCAGCGCCGCCGCTTCCAGGTCCTCTTGGGTATTGTGAAATTCCTGCGCGGTGGGAACAAGCCTGGCGTTTTCTATAGCGTTCCTGTACCAGCGCGCCAAAGCCTTGCGGGTGCGCTCCAGGCCGTATTTTTTGAAATATTCACCGGCCCTGTCGCTGAACTTGCCGGGGAAGAAATAAGCGTGCCCGGCTTTGCGTTCTTTGCTCCAGCCGGCCCCGGCCAGGATATCCGCGCCGTATACTGCCTTAACGGTATTCTGCACTTCCACGCCCAGGGTCAGGACCACGTCGGCGGTCTCGGCCAGCACCGATTTAATACCGGCGACCAGGGCGAGCCCGCCGGAGCAGCAGGCTCCCTCCACGCGGCAGCTGGGCTTCCACTTCAGCCCTTCGTCTATATAAGGTATCAAGGCCGCCAGATTGCCCTGGTTATTGAACTTCGCCGCCATGAAATTCCCGATGACGCCTTCGTCCACATTGACGGCGCCGCCCACCAGCTTGAGCGTGGCCTGCCCCGCTTCCTTTATATATTCTTCGAGTCCTGGCCTGGGCTTCTTCGGGTTGAATTCTTTGCGCCCGCTGCCCAGGGCTATGGTATTGTAACCGGCCGCCATGAAAACGCGTTTTCTAAGTTTTTTCATTTTACCTTCTCCTGGGGACACACCTTGCCGCAAGGTATGTCCCCAAAGTACTTATTGATAGGCCCGTAGACGTGATAAAAGCCCGAAGTAAGAACCATGTTAACGTCGGCTTCGCTCTGCGCCACTTTGTCGGAAACCAGTTTCAGCCCGATCTCGCGGGAGCGCTCGCCGTAGCGCCTGGCCAGGACGGCTCCCGGATTGTCCATCACCGAAAGTTTCCCGAAGAATTCCTCCAGCGCGGCTTCTTTCTGCGGATGTTTTACGGCGGACTTCCAACTGAGCGGCGGCTGGGGGAGCGGGCCCATCTTCGCGTCGCAGGCGGCCTGGAAAGAAGCGACCGGTACATACTGCTTCGTTTCCGGGTCATAGATCGCGGCGGGGCGGTTTTTTTCGTATTTAAAGAACCCGTCTTTCTGCGAACCGTCGGAGAACTGCCCGCCTTTGACTCCGGCCGCTATCAGTTTATCGAGCAGCGGGCTGTGGATGACTTCAGGGGACACCTTGCCGCAAGGTGTCCCCAAGCGCTCTGCCATGACGCTCATGATGTACTGGGCTACGTCGAGCCCGACATAGTCTATAAGCTGGAAAATTCCCATCGGGCGGAGCAGGAAATCCTGGGTGGCCCTGTTCACCGTATACACGGCTTCCGCGAAAGGCATTCCGGCGCAAAGGTGTTCGGCTTCGGCAATGCCGTGCAGCGCGTCGCGCATGAAATGTCCGTTGCCGATGAACCCGGCGAAATCATTGGAAGGCACTACGATCTTCTTCAGGTTCTTGGCGTAGGCCAGGGCGAACTCAAAGAGCTCGTCCTTAGTAGAGGCGGCGCGGATGAGCTCCACCAGCTTCTGTATGGCGGGGGGATTGTAGAAATGGACGCCCAGCAGGCGGCCGCCCAGGCCGGCTTTCTCGTCCAGCTCGTGCACGGGGATGGAAGAGGTGTTGGTGAAGAACCAGGGCGCTTTTGTGCTGTTTTTATTTACCTGGGAAAGCAGCTTTATCTTCAGCGCGGGATTTTCTATCACCGCCTCGAAGACCAGGCCGGAGGCGTAAGCGGCTTCCAGGGCGGTGGTGGGGCGGACCAAAGCGCAGACGTCGGCCACATAGCGGTCCACTATGTCCTTATTGTCGATAAGGTCGGCGTGGTTTTCATAGACTTTCCGCAGCAGCACTATTTTCTTTTCTGCGGCTTTCTGGACCTGGACTTTCAGATACTTCATCAGCCCGCCCAGCGCCTGGTGGGAGACGTCTACGGCGTTGAGCACGAAATGCCTGTCTTTGTTCTCCGGCTTCAGGCTGAGGTCGGCCATTTCAAGGGCGGTCAGCAGCAAAATGCCGCTGCCCATTTTCCCTGAGGCGCCGAGCACGGTGACGTTTTCAAGTCTTTCAGCGTAGTTCATAGCGCTTTCTCCTTAAGAAGCTGGACGGCTAGACGGCTGGGCAGCTGGACAGCCAGAAGTTCTGCAATTCTTTTAAAAAAAGCCGCCTCGCCGTCTAGCTGTCTAGCTGTCTAGCGTATTTGCTCCAGTCAGGCTTGCGTTTTTCCAGGAACGCGCGCATTCCCTCCGTTCCCTCATTGCCGAAAAGGGCGCCGAATTCTCCGGATTCCGCGGCGCTGCCCTTTTCAAAGCCGTTCAATAGCCCGGCCCTGGTCAGTTCCTTTACTTTGCGGACGGCCTTGGGGCCTTTCGCGGCTATTTTCTGCGCGAGTTTCATAACTTCCGGCAGAAGCTGGTCGGGTTCCACTACTTTCTGTACCAGCCCCATGCGCAGGGCTTCATCGGCGGAAATAAGGTCGCCGGTAAGCAGCATATAGAGCGCGTTTCCCAGTCCTGTCTGGCGTGGCAGCCTCTGCGTGCCGGCATAGCCAGGCACCAGACCCAGGCTGACTTCCGGCTGGCCGAATTTCGCGGCGGAGCTGGCTATCCTGATATCGCAGGCCATCGCGAGCTCGCAGCCGCCGCCCAGCGCGAAGCCGTTCACGGCGGCGATAACCGGTATTTCAAGATTTTCAAAACTATTGAAGGTGGCCTGTCCGGCTTTCGAGAACGCCGAACCTTCGGCGGAGCTCATGCCCACCATCTCGGCGATGTCGGCGCCGGCCACGAAAGCTTTTCCTTCGCCCGTAATGACCAGCGCCTTCAGCTCCGGCCTGGCGGCGACAGAGGCGATAAGGTCGTTCATTTCTTTAAAGAAAAGAGAGTTGAGGGCGTTGAGGGCTTTCGGTCTGCTGAGGGTGACGGTCAGGATGCCGTCGGCTTCCGCGGTCTTCAAGATCTCGTAATCCATTTTAGTCTTCTCCTTAAAAAGCCGCTTCGCCGGTGATCTCCCTGCCGACGATAAGCTGGTGTATCTCATGCGTGCCCTCGTACTTCTTGACCACGTTGAGGTTGCGCATATGCCGCCCCGAATGGAAGGCGTCGAAGGTGAACACGTCGGCCGAGAGCAGGTCGCAAGCCATCTGGGCCACCGTCAGTGCCTTGCTGACATTATTGTATTTGCCCAGGGAAATGTGGACATGGCTCAGGGCTTTGCGCTCCTTCAGCTTCGCCAACTGGAGCGCCACCATCTGCGCATTCTCCGTCTCATTGAGCATCCAGACCAGCTTCCGCTGCGTCTCCTGCTTGGTGGAGAGGGGCGCGCCGAAAAGTTTTCTTTCTCCGGAGAAGCCGATGGTCTCGTCCACGCAGGCCCGCGCCGCCCCCACCACGCCCCAGATAATGCTGTAGCGGGCCTCGCTGAGGCAGCGCAGGGGTGATTTCAGGTCATGCGGTTTCTCCAGTACAGTGCCGGGCATAAGCGCGCTGTCGGGAACCTCGCAGTTGCTGAAGGAAAGCGAGGAGGCCACGCCGGCCCGCAGCGCCCATTTCTCCTCGTTCCTGAAAGAGAAGCCTGCCGTTCCTTTTTCCACCAGGAACCCGCGGATCCCTTCTTCCGTGCGGGCCCAGACCACAGCTATGTCGGCAAAGCCATTGGTGATCCACGCTTTGTTCCCGTCCATCACCCAGCCGCCGGCAACTTTCTTAGCCTTGGTCAGCATGTTCCCGGGGTCGGAGCCGCCCTGCGGCTCCGTCAGGCCGAAGCACGCTATTGATTCTCCGGTAAAAAGAGCGGGCAGCCATTTTTTCTTCTGCTCCTCCGACCCGAACTGGAAAATGGCGAACATGCAGAGCGAGCTTTGTACCGAGGCCAGCGACCGCAGGCTGGTGTCGCAGTACTCTATCTCGCGCATCGCCACGCCGTAGGAGGTGTGGGATAAAGGGGTGAAGTTCAGGTGGGACAGGTAGGGCTCTATCCCCTCTATGGAAGCGCCGAAAAGGGAAAGCTGCTGGGCGTACTTCCTGGCCACGTCGCGGACCAGCTCTTCGTGGTTCGTATAGGGGGCGGAGTTGCCGCTGTCCCAGCCGCTGATATGCGGGAACACTTCTCTTTTTACGAATTCGCGCACCGCGTCGCGGACCAGCCTGTCGTCGTCGGAAAGGAACAGCTCGTCGAGCCGGTAATAATCATTGGCGGAAATCTTTTTTTCCGCATTCGCAAGTGTTGTCATAAATACTCCTTGTATCAGTCACCACTTCGCGCTTGTCGGTCATTACAGGTATTATAGCAATTAGGATTTTGCTGAAAAACTCAGACCTCCAGCATCTTTTTCAGCTCCGCGCCTATTTTGCCGGTGTGGAAAGCGGGGCTTACCATGAAGCCGGCGGAATGTCTCGCCTGCACCAGCAGCGCCTCGGCGGATGTAACAGCGCAGGAAGCCAGGATGCACTCCAGGATAGCTTTTTTCCCGGCTTCCACGGCATTATCTTCCGCGCCCTGCACGGCGTCTTTCGGCAGTTTTTTCAGCGGGCCTTCCTGAATTTTGCGCCGGGGCAGGCCTTTGCCCGTGCCCGTCGCCAGATTCCATACCGTCTTCAGGCAAGCGTCCACGGGGCCGGCATAGTCCACAAGCCAGCCTGCCGCGTCTTTCGCGAGCACCGGGCGGCCGGTCAGCAGGAGCCTGAAAAGCTCAGGCCACTTTTCCGTGGCGGTTTTGCGCAGCGGCCAGTGGCAGCCTTCCATGCCCGGAACCACGGGCAGGGTAACTTCGGGCATACCAAGGCTGGCGTCTTCCACGCTTACCAGGTAATGGCAGTGCAGGAGCAGCTCCAGGCAGCCGCCGAAGCAGCGCTTGCCGCCAATGTAGCCTACTGAAACCTTGAATTCGTCGTTCAGCCGGCGGGCAGTCTTGGACCAGTCCCGGGAGATCCTGAGGCCCTCTTTAATGTCCTTGAGCGCCGGATAGAAGTCCGCGGTATCGGCCCCTACCATCTGCGTCGAGAGGTGGAAATCGCCGGAAATTATGACTCTCTCGATATTTTCTTTCTTCAGCCAGTCTATGGCCCGGTTCAACTCCGCGTCCACATCGCTGTTATAGCTTTCGCGGCTGATGGTTATGATCCCGGCGCTGCCGTTATGTTCGGCGTTAACATAAAGCTGCTGCCACTCGGGCGTCCCGATATTTTCGAAAGTCTCTGGATACCAGCATTTTTTCGCCTCGGGATGCAGCTTCTGGTATTTATTGACCAGCTTCGTCGCGGCGTCGCAGCCCTCGGTGCGTATCACCGAAAGAATACCGCGCCTGAACTGGGCGCATAGCTCGCCGATGGCGTTGATATGCGTAAGGTGCGAGCGCTTTTCATGCAGCAGCAGGCTGGTCATCTGGAACAGCGGGCCCAGCGTGCGTACTTTAAAATCCTCTTCCTCGTCCCGCCCGAGGGACCAGTTCACCAGCGGCCTGAAGTGGTTCAGCGGGTAATACTCGGCGCCGGTCTCCTTGCGGTCGTCCAGGTCGGCGTTAGGCTTGAACAGCTCGCCGTATTGTTCGCCGAGGTGGTGCAGGCAGGACCAGGTAAGGAAGTTCGCCCCTTTGGCGCCTATCGCGTCATGCGCCCTGAACGGGTTCGCCCCCAGGAGCTTGCGGAAATATTTATCTATCTTCCAGTACGGCATATTGGAAGCCTCGTGGTAGCGGAGCGCCGCCAGGGTGGCGCCGCAGAACAGCACGTCCAGCACGAAGGACCAGTTGTCGCTTACGGGCACGGGGACCAGCCCCAGCGCCCAGAGGAGCTGGGTGCCGGCGGTGGGCTTTGGCTCCACTATTTCCCAGATCTTGCTGATTTCATGCGGGAAAGCCGGGTGCGCTATGCCTACCCCGAGCTCAGAACTGGGGAAGCCGGAGGTGACGGAACGGATGTCCATGCCGGGGAAAGCGCTCCTGAAAATTTTATAATGCGCTTTTTTTACGTCCAGGATCTC
>CAMTWW010000217.1:0-2772 GCA_947085555.1 uncultured Elusimicrobia bacterium
AATTTATATAATATTATAAACAGTGGTAAATATGAAACAACCTATCCTTAATCCGTTCAGGCCCGGGGCCGGGCATCCGCCACCGTATCTTGCCGGTCGTGAAGAAGAAAAGCGGGAATTTCTCCGCCTCCTGGACCAGGAACCCGTGCTTACCAATTTAGTGCTAACTGGCTTAAGGGGAGTTGGCAAAACCGTGTTGCTTGAAACCCTTAAACCACTTGCTATACAAAAAAACTGGCTGTGGGCCGGCACGGATTTATCGGAGTCAGCCGTAGTTAGCGAGAACAGCATAGCTGTGCGGGTTTTGGCGGATCTATCGCCTTTAACGGCAAACACTTTGGTTTCGGAGTCGGAAACGCGGCGCATAGGCTTTACGGCCCCCGCAGAGAAACAACAGACATATCTTGATTTTTCGTTTCTTAAGTGGGTGTATGACAATACTCCGGGTTTGACATCCGATAAACTCAAAACGGTCCTGGAACTGGTTTGGACCAGCCTCAGTCTTAACAATTCAAGCATCTGCGGTGTGGTACTGGCTTATGATGAGGCGCAAAATTTAAGCGACCAAGCCGATAGACGGCAATATCCACTATCGCTCCTGCTGGATGTCTTCCAGTCAATTCAAAAAAAAGGGCTTCCGTTTTTGCTGGTTCTCACAGGCCTTCCCACGTTGTTCCCAAAACTGGTGGAGGCGCGCACGTTTTCCGAGCGCATGTTCCATGTTATGACGCTTGGCCGCCTGAACGAAAAAGAGTGCCGCGACGCGATTCTTAAGCCGATAACGCAGCATAGCTGCCCGGTTCGCTTTACCGACGCCGCGGTGGCTGAAATAGTGAAATATTCCGGCGGCTATCCCTATTTCATTCAATTCCTGTGCAGGGAAATGTTTGATTCATATTTACAGCAGAAGGGTGGCGGGGAGATCAACCCGGTTGTAACGGTGGAGCAGACCATCAGAAAACTGGATTCGGATTTCTTCGCCGGGCGCTGGAATCGGGTTACCGACAGGCAGCGGGAGCTTCTGTCTGTTGTGTCTCAACTGCCTAATTGCGATGATGAGTTTACTGTTCAGGAGGTTGTTGAGCAGTCCCAGAAAGGCTTAAAAAAACCGTTTAGCCCCAGCCATGTCAACCAGATCCTTGCGAAACTGGCGGATAACGGTCTGGTTTACAAGAACAGGCACGGACGCTATTTGTTTGCGGTTCCGTTGCTTGGCGGCTTTATCCGGCGCCAGGAGGTCCCCGAAGGGGCATAAATTCTGGAAGAAACTTCCGACAAGGCAGTAGCCGCTGTTGAAAGGACAATCTTATGGATGGTGAAATCAAGGTTGACGATTTCTTCGTGTTAATCGAGAACTATAAGTCAGAGCGGGTGATGGGAATCGGCCAAAGACGGGCCTGCAAATTGTGTCAGTTATTTCTTAACGAGCCCTAAGCCAATAAAATTATGAAGGGCGGAAAAGAAGCCTGAAAATGATTTCTTTTGAAGAAGCCGGTAAAATACTGAATTCGCGCCAGGACTTCGTGAAGAAGGACGGGCTGGGGCGCGCCCTCGTCTGCCTGGAAAAACTGGGAAATCCCCACCTGGGCCTTAAAACCGTGCATGTCACCGGCACCAACGGCAAAGGGTCGGCCTGCGCGCTTTTCGAGGCCGCCGCCAGGGCAGCGGGGCTTAAGACGGGGCTCTTCATTTCCCCGCACCTGGTCAGCCCGGTGGAGCGCATAAGTTTTTGCGGGGAATACATCGGCGAGCAGGAATTCGCCGCCCTCTTCGAGGAGGTTTTCGCGGCCGGCCCGGAGCTGGGCTTTTTCGAGCTGCTCACCTGCATGGCCTTCCTCTTCTTCCAGAGGCGGAAAACCGACCTGGCGGTCATAGAGGTGGGGATAGGCGGTCGTTTCGACACTACCAATGTGCTGACAAAGCCGGAACTAAGCGTGATAACTTCCATCGCCTATGACCACATGAAGTTATTGGGTAATACCCTGCCTGAAATAGCTTCCCAGAAGGCCGGGATAATAAAACCGGGCGGCGTCTGCTTAGCGCCGCTCCTGCCGCCGGAAGTCAGGGCAGTGATTTCTAAAGAGGCGGCTGAAAAGGCCTCCCAATGCCATTTTTTCGCCCCGGTTTTCGAGATAGCGGGCCGGGACTGGGAAAAGAACCGGCTGACGCTGCGTCACAAGAAAACAGGGGAAGTTTTTCCTTTCGGTATACTGGGCGAGGCGCAGGCCATGAACGCCACCCTGGTGTGGGAGGGCCTGGAGATAATGCGCGGCATGGGCTGGCCCATAAGCCGCGTGCATGCGGCGGCCGGTTTCGCTTCGGTAAGCTGGTGCGCCAGGTTCCAGGTGCTGCCCCGCACGGCCGCGCGGAAAACGCTTTTTGTGATCGACGGGGCGCATAACGAAGAAGCCGCGCGGGCCTTCTCCTCCACCTGGAAGAGTTCCCCCTTCGCCGGCGAGCCCGCGGTCTTCGTGGTAGGGATCCTGCGGGAGAAGGAGCGCAGGGGCGTGCTCGAACTCCTCGCCCCGCTGGCGAAAAACTTCATCTTTACCAGACCGGACTCCCCGCGCGCGGCCGACCCCTGCGCGCTGGCCGACGAGCTTTCGGCCATCAGGCCGGACGCAGAAGTGGAAGTGCAGGAGGATCTTGGCGCGGCGCTGTCGGTTGCGGCGCAGTCCGGGACAGCCGCCGTGCTGGGCTCGTTTTATCTGGCGGGGTCGGCCCTGGAAATACTACAGCAGGGTAGAGGGTAGAGGGGAGAGGGTAGAGGGG
>CAMTWW010000218.1:0-6782 GCA_947085555.1 uncultured Elusimicrobia bacterium
AGCCTCGAGCTCTGCGGCGGCACGCATATAGATTCCCTCGGCGAGCTGGTGGTAGTGAAGATCCTTAAGGATTCCTCCGTTTCGCGCGGCGTGCGCCGCATAGAAGGTGTGGCCGGGCCGGCCGCCGTGGCGCACCTTACCAAGCTGGCCGGTTTCGCGGAAGCCGCAGCCTCGAAGCTTTCCATCCCGGCGCAGGACCTGCCGGCGCGCGTGGACCAGCTGCTGGAAAATATCAGGGAGCTGAAGTCCGGCAAGGTGAAGGCCGCCCCGGCAGTTTCTGCAAAAGGCGCCCGGAAGCTGCTGTCCGAGGGGATAGACGGCTCAGGTTCCAGCTTTATGGTCTATGACGCGGGCTCTCTGGGCATGAAGGACCTGCGCGGTCTGTCAGACGAGCTAAAAAAAGAACTGAAGTCCACCCTGCTGTTCATTTATTCCAGAGTCGAGGGCAAGTTCTCTTTTATAATTACCCATACGGGTGATGTAAAGGCTGATGCCTCGGCCATAGCCAAGTGCGTTGCCGACGTGATAAACGGCTCCGGCGGCGGCCGCAAAGACTTCGCCCAGGGCGGCGGAGAGATCCCCGCCGACCTCCCCGCTTTCGAGCAGGGCCTAGTGGAACTGGCCAAAAAACACACCCCTTGACGGAGCCCTTGAAATCCCCCGGTTCATAAGATAGACTATACGTATCCAACCGCATATGAAACATTTGGTAATTATTCAGTCCCTTTTTTATTTAGCCGCAAAATTGGGAAAATCGGTCAGCAAGTTGCAGTTGCTGAAGTTGATGTATTTCTCCGATAAGTTACACCTTATTAAGTACGGGCGGACGATAACGGGCGACCACTTTGTGGCTATGCTTTTAGGCCCGCTTGGTTCTACGACATACGATGTGCTTAAGTCCAATACAAATTCGGAAGATCATAAAGAGTTCGGTTCACTATTTAGCAAGACCGGCTCAGACAGTTTCGCAGCAAAAAAGAAATTGTCAGAGGTAAAACTCGATTGGCTTTCTGTAACAAATAAGGAAGTGTTAAACACTATCCTTGAAATCCTTGGCGGCGAAGATGCGATATCTTTATCAGCCTATTCACACACCTACCCCGAATGGTTCAAGCATGAATCTGATTTTAAGACGGGTGTGGTAAGAGTGAAGAAAATATCCACCACGGAATTATTCTCTATCTCCTCAGTAAAAGAGCGGCTCCCGATTAAGAAAGAAGACTTGGCCCGGGCGAAAACCATATATTCAGAGTCTTGCTTGTGATATGCCATCACTGCAAGAAGCATTCCTTACAGCGCTAAATTCTTGCTGCATTATTCGCTTTAAAGACAAACGACTAGACCAGTCCGTGTCAGCGCATTATTATGTCGCTATCCCTGTAAATAAAGACGCCAACCTTTTGCTCTGCATTATAACTTCGCAGGTCCAGAAAAGAATTGATTACGCGAAGCGGATGAAATCCATAGATGGCTTGGTAATCGTTTCCAAAAAAGATATTTCATGTTTAGACATGGAATCAGTAATAGACTGCAATCAAACCTCCTTGGCGTCTAAAGCTTCAGAAAAACATAATTGGTTGGAAATCAGTTCACTTAAACTATGTGGGGGGCTGTCTCCCGAAGTGCGTAAGAGAGTGTTCATGGCGATTCGTAAAAGCCCCGTAGTGCCAGAAGCGATAAAACAAATGCTCCCGGATTAGAAATCCTACTCCCTCCTTGCTGTTGTCCGCCTGTCTTTGTAGAATATGTTTGCGCTCAGTTGCTTCACCGGAGACTCTTCAATTTAAGGGCCTTGTGCAGAAGCCTACGGGTGACTGAGCGCCACAGGGCCCTTAGCTATTTGAAGCGGAAACGCAAAAGTGCCTTTTACGATGACAGGAGCCTTCATGTAATTGCGCGCTGATTCTGAGTGTGTGGTTATTGCGTTTTCTAGACGTAACATTGCGCGCCCGTGGTGAAATGGATATCACAGGAGCCTCCGAAGCTTCTAGTGCAGGTTCGATTCCTGCCGGGCGCAATCTTTACCCCCACATGAACTTTGAAGAAGAAATCTCCCTCCTCATAAAATCCCGGTACCCCCTCGTGCTGGTGGACACCATAGACGAGAACTATGTGCTTAACCAGCTTCATACCGTGTCCCAGGAACAGTCCCTCATTTTCTACACCTGGTCGCTCACCAAGGGCCTGCGCATAGGCAGGAACGAGAACTCCTTCTACAAAACCGGAGACCACGTGGCCATGCTGCGGATAGCCAATGACCTTATAAAAGACCCGCACAGCGCTGTTTTCGCTTTTTCTGACCTCGACCGCTTCCTGGGCGAAGCCGCGCCAGCCCGGCTTTTCAAGGACATGCTGGATAAAATAAAGGGCACCCCCACCACGGTAGTGATGCTGGGCGCCGAAGTAAAACTACCTTCGGACATAGCCCCGCTGGCCGCGCGCATTTCCGGCGGCTACCCTGACGAAATGCAGATAATGGCCGAGGTGAACAAGGTGATAGCCGATTATAAACTGACTGCCGCGCACCTGACGGTGGATATGCCGCCGGAGGCGCTGCGGCGCGTAATCAAGACCCTGAAGGGCCTTTCTCTGCAGCAGATCAGGAACGCCATGAACCTCTGCCTGCTCAAGGACAGCTGTTTCGACGCCAGCGATATTTCCACGATAGAGAAATTTAAGAAAGAAGCCTTCGACCAGGGCGGCATACTGGAATATTTCGGCTCCGAACATGAGAATTCCATAGCCGGTTTCGCCAACCTCAAGCGCTGGGTGGGCGACCGGAAAAACTCGTTTTTCAGCGACGGGCCGCTGCCGCCGCCCAAGGGACTTCTGCTGCTTGGCGTGCAGGGCTGCGGTAAGTCGCTGGCGGCAAAGGTGATCGCCGGCGAGCTCGGCATCCCGCTCTACCGCCTGGACCTGAACCGGCTCTATTCCAAGTACATAGGCGAAACCGAGGAGAACCTGCGCAAGGCGCTGGCCACGGTGGAGCGCCTGGCCCCGGTCTGCCTCTGGATAGACGAGATCGAGAAAATTTTAGCCTCCTCTTCCGGGGACACGGACGGCGGCGTGTCCAAGCGCGTGCTGGGGACCATGCTCACCTGGATGCAGGAACGCAGGGACCGCTCCTTCATCGCCGCCACCTCCAACGATATCAATAGTTTGCCGCCGGAACTCCTGCGCAAAGGCCGTTTCGACGAGATCTTCTTCGCGGACCTGCCGGACGCCGCCGCGCGCGAAGGCATAATCAATATCCATCTCGAAAAGCGGGGCCTCGATCCCGCGCTGTTTGACGTGCCCGTGCTGGCCGCTAACTGCGACGGCTTCAGCGGCGCCGAGATAGAGCAGGCCGTGATCTCGGCCCTGTACAGCGCTTCCGGAGCGAACGAAAAAATTTCCGCAAAGCACGTGCTGGAGCAGCTCAGGCTGACCCGCCCTCTTTCGGTGATCAAGGCTGAGTCCGTGGATTTCCTCCGCAACTGGGCCAGGGAGCGGAGCATCCTTCCGGTGTAAAAACGGCCCCGGGTTGCGTTGACTCAGACGGTGTTTTCTGTTATTATCGAGTAATCGGCCCGCGGGTCCCGCCCGCGGCAACGGGGAAAAAACATGGAAACAGACCAGTCTTTCATTAAAGAGCTGCTGGGGCAGATACCGCCGGCGAACAAGAGGCTTAAGTCCATGGCCGCCCTCCTTGCCAAACGCCTTAAAACCAACCCAAAGGATTTCTGGGCCTGGGACAATCTCGCCGGCCTCTATTTCAGCGACGGCTTCGTGCTCCAGTCCATAGCCATCTACCGCAAAGCGCTGAAGATAAAGCCCGACCTGCCTGTCGTGCATTTGCGCATAGGAATTGCGTATTACCGGCTGGCGCGCCTCGAAGAGGCGATAAAAGAACTGGAAAAGGTCGTCGGCATCGACCCCGGCCTCGCCATGGCCCATTATTACCTGGGTTTCGCCTACTACCACAAGGGGAACTCGGACCAGTCTCTGCATCATTTCCAGCGCGTGAAGGAGACCAGCCCGGAGACGCGGATAGTGTACTACCACATGGCCGAGGACTACCTCCAGAGAAGGCGGTTCACGGAAGCTATAGAAGTTCTGGAGAAGCTGCTGAAGTTCAGCCCCTCTTCGGCCACAGCCTGGTACAAGCTGGGGCTGGCTTACCTGGGGATCTATAAAAACACGGAGGCCGCCAGGGCTTTCCGCCTGGCGGTCAAGTGCAACCCGCAGGACAAGCGCTCGGAAGGCATGCTG
Organism: uncultured Elusimicrobia bacterium; assembly: GCA_947085555.1. Taxonomy (GTDB): domain Bacteria; phylum Elusimicrobiota; class Elusimicrobia; order Elusimicrobiales; family UBA9959; genus UBA9959. The sequence continues at coordinate 4,252 of CAMTWW010000218.1, forward strand.
GAGATGATCACCGAAGTTCCGGGGATCTGAAGCCTACCGGGCCTCACCTCGCCGGGCCTGGCGCGCATAGCGCTTGGCCCTCCGCCCGCTTCGCGGGGAATCCCGCGGAATAATTCTGTTCCCTGACTTCTCCAATGGAAATTATCTTGAACTGCAGGATTCAGGTTAACTATAATTAGGGGATATGAAAACCTTATTCCCTCTTCTGCCTCTGTTAATTTCGCTTGCTCCCGGCGCTTACTCCGAAACCCGGGTTTCCTTTGACCGGAAAGGCGGGATGCCCGCCCTGGTGGAAAGCCTGAAAACCTCCGGAAAAACTGTCGCCCCGGCCGCCGCCCGGGCCGACGAAGCCGCGGTTAAACCCGGTTTCTGCATCTTTAACGGCAAATCCGGCGCCCCGCTGGCCGGCGAAGCCGCTTTAAAGGCCGCCCTGAAGGACGCGGACGCGGTTTTCTCCGGCGAAAGCCATGACCAGCTAAAGCACCACTTGGCCCAGCTGGAAGCGCTCAAGGCCCTTTTCGACGCCCGCAGGGGAAATATAGTGGTCGGCTTCGAAATGCTGAACATGACGCTTCAGCCCGTCCTCGACGAGTACGCCGCCGGGAAGCTCAGCGAAGAAGAATTCCTCCTGAAAACCGACTGGAAGAAAGAATGGAGCTATGATTTTAATCTTTATAAGCCGCTCTTCGACTTTATCCGCGTCAACAAGCTTAAAGCCCTGGCCCTGAACCTGCCCAGGAAAGTGGTCTCCAGAATAGCCCGCGTCGGGCTGGCCGGCCTTTCCCCGGAAGAAAAGCAATACCTGCCCGCCAAAATCGAGATAACAAAGAATGAGCCTTATATAAAGTACATCAGGGAGTCTTTCGAAGGCCACGGGAAAGCCCGCTCCGGAGCCGCCTCCACCAGGGCGGAAATGGCTTTTCTCAGGCAGTACATCCTGGGTAATGAAAAGAGCGGGATGAACGGCATATTCACTTTCGAGAACTACCTGGCTGCGATGTGCGCCTGGAACGAAGCGATGGGCGCGCGCCTGGCCGATTTCCTGAACGCAAATCCGGGCTTCGCCGGCCTGGCCGTGGCAGGGTCCGGGCACGTGATCTACAATGCCGGGATCCCCGCTTCGGTGGGAAGCAGGACCAGCGGCCTCCGCCTGGTCTCTTTTTATCCGCAGGACGTTTCCGCCTGTCCCTCTGCTTTCCCGGCCGGGGACTCCGGCCTCGCCGATTATGTCTGGTACATGGACCATTCCGTAAGCCGCAAACCCTGAAAGAGCGGAAGACGATCCGAGGAGACCCTGTGAAACGGAACATCGTTGAAAAAATACTCGTTTCCCACCTGAAAGAAGGTGAATTCATAAAGGGTAAAGAAATCGGCATACGCATAGACCAGACCCTGACGCAGGACGCCACCGGCACCATGGCCTATCTCCAGTTCGAAGCCATGGGCCTGAAGGAAATAAAGACCGACCTTTCCGTTTCGTATGTGGACCATAATACCGTACAGATAGGTTTCGAGAACGCCGACGACCATAAGTACCTGCAGAGCGTGGCGGCCAAATACGGCGTGGTCTATTCCCGCCCCGGCAACGGCATCTGCCACCAGGTGCACCTTGAGCGCTTCGGCAAGCCGGGGACCACACTGCTGGGTTCCGACAGCCACACACCGACTGGCGGCGGCATAGGCCAGGTGGCCATAGGCGCCGGCGGCCTGGACGTGGCGGTGGCCATGGGCGGCGGCCTTTTCTACACCGCGGCCCCGAAAGTTTACCTGGTGAAGCTGGCCGGCGAACTCCAGCCCTGGGTGACGGCCAAGGACGTAGTCCTGAAGATGCTGGAACTCCTTTCCACCAAGGGCAATGTCGGTGTGATGCTTGAATACGGCGGGCCCGGCGTGAAAAAGCTCTCCGTTCCCCAGCGCGCCACCATCGCCAATATGGGCGCGGAGATGGGCGTGACCTGCTCCGTTTTCCCTTCCGATAATATCACGAAGAAATTCCTGAAAGCGCAGGGCCGCGAGGCTGACTGGACCAAACTGAAGGCCGACCGCGGCGCGAAGTACGACCGGGTGATAGAGATCGACCTCTCCGCCCTGGAACCAATGGCCGCCTGCCCGCACAGCCCCGGCATCATCAAGAAGATCTCGGAGCTGGAAGGCAAAGCGGTGGACCAGGTCTGCATAGGTTCCTTCACGAACTCTTCTTTTAAGGACATGATGACGACAGCGGCGATACTCAAAGGCCGCACGGTAAACCCCGAAGTGAGCCTCGGCATAGCGCCCGGCTCCCGCCAGGTGCTGCAGATGCTGGCCCGCAAAGGCGCCCTTACCGCCATGCTTGACTCCGGCGCGCGTCTGCTCGAAAGCGCCTGCGGCTTCTGTATCGGCAACCACTTCTCGCCCAAGAGCGCCAGCGTGTCCCTGCGGACCAATAACCGGAATTTCGAAGGGCGCAGCGGCACCGCCGACGCCCAGGTCTACCTGGTCAGTCCCGAAGTGGCCGCCGTCGCCGCCCTGACCGGCAAGTTCACGGACCC
>CAMTWW010000219.1:0-2446 GCA_947085555.1 uncultured Elusimicrobia bacterium
CCCCTCGCTCGATACGCGAGATATTTGATTATGTAGCGTCCCCTGATACCCGGGGAAAAAGAAAGCGGCCGGGGAGTTTTTGCTCCGCCGGCCACCGTTCTTTGGTACGCTTTTACTTCTTCTCTTCTATCAGTGTCAGGTCGCCGCCCTCCACGCCGTCGTCTATCACGGGTTCCACGGAGGCTATCTTGTCGCCTTCCTCCATGCGCACCAGGCGCACGCCCTGGGTGTTGCGGCTGATGACGCGCAGCGCCTTGCAGGGCATGCGGATGATCTTGCCCTTCTCGGTCATCACCATCAGGTGGTCCTTGTTCTCCACCAGGTAGATGCCCACCACCGCGCCGTTGCGGTCGGTGGCTTTTATGGTGATCACGCCCGAGCCGCCGCGGTGCTGGTGGCGGTATTCATCCAGGTCGGTGCGCTTGCCGAAGCCGAGCTCGCAGACGGTCAGGAGCGTCTTCCTGGTCTTGGCCTCGGCCACTTCCATGCCTATGACCGTATCGGTCTTATCCAGGCGGATACCGCGCACGCCCATGGCCCCGCGGCCCATGGAGCGGACGTCGCTCTCGCTGAAGCGGATGGACATGCCTTCCCTGGTGCCTATGATTATCTCATAGCTCCCGTCGGTATGCCCCACGCTGGTCAGGATGTCGCCGTCCTCCAGGCCGATGGCTATGATGCCGTCTTTCCGGATATTGGCGAAATCGGCGATCGGGGTCTTCTTGATATTGCCCTTGCGGGTGCACATCACGATGAAGCTCTCACGGCCCTTGGCTTCGGCGAAGGATTCGATGGCCAGCACCGAGGTGACCCGCTCGTCCTTGATCTGCAGCAGGTTCACTATGGCCTTGCCGCGCGAGGTGCGGTTGCCCTCGGGTATTTCATAGCCCTTGAGCGCGTACACTTTGCCGCGGGTGGTGAACATGAGAATGGTGGCGTGGCTGGAGGTGATGAAGAGCTTCTCGATGAAGTCCTCCTCTTTCACGTCGGAGCCGATGATGCCTTTGCCGCCGCGGCCCTGCACCTTGTAGGTGTCGGCCGGGATGCGCTTAATGTAGCCGCCGTGGGACATGGTTATGATAACGTCCTCTTCCGGGATGAGGTCTTCTATGTCGAGCTCGGCGGCCTCGCCGGTGATCTCGGTCTGGCGCTTATCGCCGTACTTGGCCTTCATCTCCTTGAGCTCGTCCACGATGATCTTAAGGACGCGCTTGGGGTCGGCCAGGATGGCGCGCAGCTCGCCGATGAGCTTCATCAGGGCTTTATGCTCTTCCTCTATGGCGCCGGTCTCCAGGCGGGTCAGCTGGTGCAGGCGCATGTCGAGGATGGCCTGCGACTGGATGTCGGTCAGCGCGAACTTCTCCATCAGCTTCAGCTTGGCTTCGAGCGCGTCCTTGGATTTCTTTATGATCTCGACTACGGCGTCGATATTCTGCAGGGCTATCAGATAGCCTTCCAGGATGTGGGCGCGGGCCAGGGCCTTCTTCAGGTCGTACTTGGTCCGGTTCACCACCATCAGGCGGCGGTGGCGCGCGTACTGCAGCATGACCTCTTTGATGGGCAGTACGCGGGGGCGGCCGTCCACGATAGCCAGCATGATCACGCCGAAGGAAGCCTCCAGCTGCGTATGCTTATAAAGCAGGTTCAGCACTACCTGGGCATTGCCGTCGCGCTTTATCTCGATGACGATGCGCATGCCGCGGCGGTCCGACTCGTCGCGGATATCGGAAATATCCGCGATCTTCTTCTCTTTCACGAGCTCGGCGATGGTCTCGATGAGGGTGGCCTTGTTCACCTGGTAGGGGATCTCGGTGATCGCGATGCATTCGCGGTTGCCCTTCATCTCCTCTATCTCGGCGCGGGCCTGGGTGGTGATGGAGCCGCGGCCGGTCTCGAAGTAATCCTTGATGCCCTTGCGGCCGCGGATGATGCCGCCGGTCGGGAAGTCGGGCCCCTTGATGAGCTTCATCAGCTCTTTGATCTCGATCTCGGGGTTCTCCATGACCGCGATGGTCGCGTCGCAGACCTCGGCGAGGTTGTGCGTCGGGATATTGGTAGCCATGCCCACGGCGATGCCGGAGGAACCGTTGACGAGGAGGTTTGGGAGCTTGGCCGGCAGCACGGAAGGCTCGGTCATGGAGCCGTCGTAGTTGGGGACGAATTTGACCGTTTCCTTTTCAATATCGGCCAGCAGCTCGCCGGCTATGCCGGAGAGGCGCGCCTCGGTGTAACGCATGGCGGCCGCGGGGTCGCCGTCCACGGAACCGAAGTTGCCCTGGCCGTCCACCAGCAGATAGCGCAGACTGAAAGACTGGGCCATGCGCACCAGTGTGTCATAGATGGAGGCGTCGCCGTGCGGATGGTACTTGCCCATCACGTCGCCGACGATGCGGGCTGATTTTTTGAAGGGCTTGTTATGCTGCAGGCCCATGTCGTCCATGGTGTA
>CAMTWW010000220.1:0-3839 GCA_947085555.1 uncultured Elusimicrobia bacterium
AGAGCACGAAGCGGTCCCGGTCGAACCACTCGGGGTCGGAGGGGACGAATTTGAGGTGGCCGGCCCAGACGGCATAGGCCATGGGCGAGGCGCCCAGCGGCAGCCCGGGATGGCCGGAGTCGGCCTGCCCGATCATGTCGATGGAAAGTGTCCTCAGTGTGTTCACGCACAGATTGTCGGTAGCGTCAAATTTCATTTGTTCTCCAGTAATTTAATTTTCCAAGCCTGCAAAGCGATGATGGTCTTGGCGTCCCTGATGACGCCTTTCTTCACCAGTCCCCAGGCCTTCTCAAAAGGCATGACCTCCACGTTGACGAACTCGTCCTCGTCGAGGTTTTGCTGCGCGCCGCCGCGCAGCCCGGAAGCCGTGTAAATATGTAAAACCTCGTTGGAAAAAGCGGTGGTAGGCCAGAAGGAGATCAGCGGCCTGATGCTGGCCGCCGTATACCCGGTCTCTTCCAGCAGTTCCGCCTTGACCCGCCCCAGCGGCTTGTCCGAAATTGAATTCAACTTGCCCGCCGGAATCTCCAGCGTAGCCTCCGCCACGGGATAGCGGTACTGCCGCACAAAAACTATCCGCCCGTCGTCCAGCACCGGTAGCACCGCCACGGCCCCCGGATGCGACATGAAGGCCCGCGTCGCCTTCCTCCCGTTCGGCAAAGTCACCGTATCCGCCCTGAAATCCACCGCCCCGGAATAAACCACCCGCTTCTTATGAAAATTTTCCGTAAGCCCCGCATGCTTAGCCTTCTTATTCAGCATCCTTCAATTATATAATTTCCGTAAAGCCCCCCGGCTCAATAATTAATCAATAGGGGCCCTGTATTATTTATATAATTGTAGCTGGCGGATTTATTGGAACGTCGGTGGTTTTGCTTTAGCTATATTAATGCAACCAAGTTTTATTCATCTTCATAACCACTCCGAGTACTCGCTGCTTGACGGGATGCTGCGCATTACCGACGGACATGGCAATCCCTCGGAATTCCTGAAGGGGCTCGCCGCCCAGCCAGGTAACGCCCTCGCCATCACCGACCACGGCAATATGTACGGCGCCATGGAGTATTACTTCACCGCCACGGCTATCGGACTCAAGCCCATCATCGGCTGCGAATGCTACGTTACCCGCGGCTCCCGCAAAGACCGGGACAAGAGCCAGGGCCGCCGCGAGAACGGCCATCTGACCGTCCTCGCCAGGAACGCCGCCGGCTACCATAACCTCATCAAGCTGGTCTCCGCCGCCTACCTCGAAGGCTTCTACCACGACCCCCGCATCGACTCCGAGCTCCTGGCCAAGCACGCCGAAGGCCTCGTCTGCCTCTCCGGTTGCCTCAAGTCCCACATCGCCCGCAACTGCGCCGAAGGCAACCTCGACGAAGCCGCCAAAATAGCCATGGAGTACCAGGACATCCTCGGCAAAGGCAATTTCTACCTCGAGCTCATGGACCACGGCATCCCCGAAGAAAAAACCGCCATGGCCGGCCTCATCGAGATCTCCAGGCGCACCGGTATCCCCCTGGTCGCCACCAACGACTGCCACTATCAGAAAAAAGAGGACTGGGAAGCCCACGAAGCCCATGTCTGCATCTCCACCGGCAAGACGCTGGACGATCCCGACCGGATGAAGCAGACCCAGCACGAGCTTTACTACAAATCTCCCGACGAGATGATAAAGCTCTTTTCCCATACCCCCGAGGCCATAAAGAACACCCTGCATATAGCCTCCAGGTGCGACCTCAGCCTGGAAACCGGTAAGCTCTACCTCCCCGCTTTCGACGTCCCGCCTGAATTCAAGGCCAAGAACCCCGAAGAGCCAGATTTCGCCTACCTCAAAGACCTCTGCGAAGCCGGCCTCAGGAAGAAAGTCCCTAACGCCGGCGAAGACTACCGCAAGCGCCTTGAGTTCGAGCTCGGTGTCATCAAGAGCATGGGTTTCGCCAGCTATTTCCTGATAGTCATGGATTTCATTAACCACGGCCGCAGCATAGGCGTGCCCGTGGGGCCCGGCCGCGGCTCCGGCGCCGGCGCCCTGGTCGCCTACACCCTGGATATCACCCGGGTGGACCCGCTGCCCAACGGCCTCCTCTTCGAGCGCTTCCTGAACCCCGGGCGCAAGAGCATGCCGGACCTCGACATAGACTTTTCCGACGACGGCCGCGAGAAAGTGGTGCAGTACGTGCGCGAGAAGTACGGCTCGTCGCGCGTGGCCAATATCATCACCTACGGCACCATCAAGGCCAAGAGCGCCATCCGCGACGTGGGCCGCGTGATGAATATCCCGCTCACCGAGATCAACGCCATAGCAAAACTGGTCCCGTCCGACCCAAAAGCCACGCTTTACAAGGCCCTTAACGAAGTCGCCGAGTTGAAAGAATACCTCCGCGATCCCAGGATAAAAAAGATGTTCGACATAGCGCTGAAGGTGGAGGGCCTCAGGCGCCATACCGGGGTGCACGCGGCCGGCGTCGTGATCTCCAAGGAGGAGATCACCAATTACGTGCCGCTCTCCAACCGCAATACCAGGGAAATAGTGACCACGCAGTACGACGGGAATATGCTGGGCAGCCTGGGCATGCTTAAGGTGGACTTCCTGGGCCTGCGCACCCTTTCCGTCATCGAGACCGCCTGCGAGTTCCTGCGCGCCGCCGGCAGGAAGGATTTCGACATCTATTCCATCCCGATGGACGACAAGAAGACCTTCGACCTGCTCTGCGAGGGCAAGACCACCGGCGTGTTCCAGCTGGAAAGCGACGGCATGAAGAAGCTGGTGAAGGGCCTCAAGCCCACGGTCTTCAGCGACATCGCCGCCCTGGTCGCGCTCTACCGCCCCGGCCCCATCAACAGCGGCATGCTCGAGACTTTTGTGGAGCGCAAGCACGGCCGCAAAAAGATCACCTATGACCACCCGCTGCTGGAACCCATCCTGAAGGACACCTACGGCACGATGGTGTACCAGGAACAGGTCATGGAGATAGCCAAGAGCCTGGCCAGGTTCACCCCCAGCGAGGCCGACGATTTCCGCAAGGCGATGGGCAAGAAGAAGCTCGACGTCATGGAGAAGATGCGCGCCAAGTTCGTCGACCAGGCCAAGTCCAAGAGCGACATCCCCAACAAGCTCTCCACCAAGATCTTCGACCAGATGGCGCAGTTCGCTGAGTACGGCTTCAACAAGTCCCATTCCGTGGCCTACGCGCTGGTGGCCTACCAGACCGCCTGGCTGAAGGCCAATTACCCGGTAGAGTTCATGGCCGCGCTGCTGACCAGCGAAATCGGCAAGAGCGCCGTAAACTCCGAGGAGAAAGAGAATAAGCTGGTCACCTACATAGGCGAAGCCCAGGACATGGAGATAGGCATACTGGGACCGAGCGTCAACCGCTCGCGCAAGAAATTTTCCATAGAGGACCGGCAGGACAAGCCGGCCATCCGTTTCGCGCTGACCGCCGTGAAGAACGTCGGCGAGGGCGTGGTGGAGGCCCTGGTGGCCGAGCGGGAGAGGAACGGCCCCTTCCGTTCCTTCGAGGAATTCACCCTGCGCGCCGACTCCAAGCAGCTTAACAAGCGCGTGGTGGAATCGCTGGCGAAAGGCGGCGCTTTCGACGGTTTCTACCCGGCCGAGAAGCCGGAGCTCTCGCGTACGAAGGCGATGGCGGCCGTGGAGGCCTTCTGCGGCGGCAAGCTCGCCGATATCAACCAGGCCATGCTCTTCGGCGAGGAGAAGAAAGCCCCCGCCGTGATGAGCGAGCACGCGCTGCTCAAGAACGAGCGCGAAGTGCTTGGTTTTTATTTCTCGGGGCACCCGCTGAACAGCTACCGCCGCCATCTCGCGATGGTCTCCAACG
>CAMTWW010000221.1:0-5274 GCA_947085555.1 uncultured Elusimicrobia bacterium
AAAAGGCCGTCCCGCCTATGCTCCGCAGGAACGGGTCCAGGCCGGCGGCCTGGAACAGGACGGCGGCCGCGGCCACGCCTATAATACGGTTGCGGCGCTTTACCTCGGACAGCTTCATTTTTTTATCCCCTCCAGGTCCAGCATAAAGGCGTATTCAAAGGCTGTAAGTTTAAGGGCTTCAAAGCGGCCGGATTTGCCTCCGTGGCCGGTGTCCATGTCGGTTTTTAAAAGCAGCAGGTTTTTATCCGTTTTCCTGTCCCGCAGCCTGGCCGCCCACTTGGCGGGTTCCCAGTACTGCACCTGGGAATCGTTGAGCCCGGCCTCTATGAGCAGGTTCGGATAGGCCTTCTTTTCCACATTATCGTAGGGAGAATAAGAGAGGATATAGTCGTAATATTCTTTTACACTGGGATCGCCCCACTCATCATACTCTGAAGTCGTAAGGGGGATGTCGGGGTCCAGCATCGTGGTGAGCACGTCCACGAAAGGCACTCCCGCTATAATGCCTCTGTACAGCTCCGGGGCCATGTTGGAAACGGCCCCGACTAGGAGCCCCCCGGCGGAACCGCCCTCCGCGTAAATATGGGCGGGAGAAGTATAGCCCTGCTCTATAAGGTAGCGGGTGGCGTCTATGAAGTCGTAGAAGGTGTTCTTTTTCTTCAGTTGGCGGCCTTCCTCGTACCAGCGCCTGCCCAGTTCCGAGCCGCCCCGTATATGTGGAATGGCGCAGATAAAACCGCGGTCCAGCAGGGAAAGCCGCGAGGAGCTGAAATACGGGTCCGAGCTGTAGCCGTAGGAGCCGTAGGAATAGATATGGACCGGGTTTTTTCCGCTGCGCAGGTCAACGCTTTTTTTATAGACGACTGAAACGGGAACCAGCTCGCCGTCGCGCGCGGTGAACCAGAGGCGCTCCGCCCGGTAATCCTCCGGCTTGAAGCCGCCCACCACTTCCTGGCGCTTCAGCAGCCGCTTCTCCCCGGTCTTAAGGTCAGCGTCGTAAACGGAGTCCGGGGTGGTCAGCGACTCGTAGGTGACGCGCAGCGTATCGGTCTTATACTCGTAATTGTCGCCCAAGTCCGTCATGTAGGCAGGTTCGTCGAAGCTTATCCGGCTGTCCGCCCCGCCGGAGCGACTGAGGACATGGAAACCGCCCTGCGCTTTAAAGCGCTCCTTCAGCACCAGCCAGTTCTCGAAGACATCGATGTACTCCACAAGCGTGTCTTCCCGGTGCGGCACCAGGTCGGTCCAGGAAGACCTGGAAGTGGCCGAAGACGGGCAGACGGAAACCTTGAAATTGCGGGCGTTCCCGTTGTTCAGCACGTAGAATTTATCCCCGCCGTCCTCGACGTCGTACTCCAGCCTGGGCTGGCGCGCCTGGAAGACCACAGGGGCCGCCGAAGGTTTTGCGGCGTCCAGAAGGCGGTATTCGGTGGACAGCGTGGAGCCGGAGCGCAGAAAGATATATTTCTCGGTGTTGGACCTGGACAAGCTTACCTCGAAGGTCTCGTCCGCCTCGAAGTAGACCTCGGCGTCCTCCGGGCGTCCCAGTTCGTGAGCGAGGACGCGCTCCCAGCGCAGCGTTTCCGGATTTTGCTTTACGTGAAAAAGAGTGCGGTTGTCGTTGGCCCAGGCCATATTGCCGGAAGTGGCGGATATTTTATCCTCGTAAAGCCTGCCCGTGACCAGGTCCTTGAAATAAATGTCGTAAAAGCGCCGGCCGCCGGTATCCACGGCATAGGCTATCATCTTGTGGTCGGGGCGGATGGCCGGAAACTTTACCTGGCAGAAAGCCTTGCCTTTGGCCAGCTCATTAACGTCCAGGAGCACTTCCTCGGCGGCTTCGGCCGGGCCTTTTTTCCGGGCGTATACCGGGTATTCCAGGCCTTTCCTGTAGGTCTTATAATAATAATATTCCCCGTACTTAAAGGGCACGGTGGAGTCGTCCTCCTTTATCCGGCCCTTCATTTCACTGAAAAGTTCTCCCTGGAATTTTTCCGTATGCTTCATCGCCGCCGCGGCATAGTCGTTCTCCGCCTTAAGATACGCGGCCACTTCCGGGTTCTTCCGGTCTTTCAGCCAGTAGTATTCGTCGTTCCTGGCCTGGCCGTGTTTTACCAGTTCGCGTGGGATCTTTTTCGCCTTGGGAGGTTCGGCCGCCCCGGCGGACCCTGACAGCCCGAGAGCGAAAAAGGCGAAAGCAAGCAAGCCTGAAAAATCATGTTCGGTCATTTCCTTCCTCAGATCCCCATCCTGGCGAGTATCATGCAGATCTCGTTCACCACTGAAACCAGTTGAGGGTGGGAGACCTCGAACCCTTTCACGGCGTAAGAGATGCCTGAAATGGAAAGGTTCTTGAGCTGCGGGCTGGACTGCTCGCGCGTGACCTCGTGGGTGGCGGCCTCGGTAAAATAGCCGACGCTGCGGATGTCGTCTATCCTGGTTTCGGGCAGGGTGGAAAGTTCGGTCTTCAGCTTCTTAAGAAGCGCCACCAGCTCGGCTTTTTCCGGGGAATTGCCGGCCTCCACTTTCGCTATAGACGCCTCTATCTTCGCAAGAGTATCTTTCATCATAATTATTCTCCCTACTATGTATATCCGGATTCAAAACTACCAAATCCGCCCAGGCCTGTCAATCGGCTTTCGGGGGGCGGCGGGTTTATGCTAACCTTTTGTTATGAAGACCGGGAAAGCCGAAATTGTCGCTAAACTTAAGGCGCAGGGTAAAACACTGGCCGCCGCCGAATCCTGCACCGGCGGTCTGGCCGCCAAGCTTATTACGGATGTTCCCGGCAGTTCCGCTTATTTCCTGGGCGGGGTTGTAGCTTATTCCGATCCGGTCAAGACGAAGTTGCTCGGCGTCAGGGCCGGGACGCTGAAAAAATACGGCGCCGTCTCCGCAGAGTGCGCGCGCGAGATGGCGGCCGGGGCCAGAAAAGTTTTCGGCAGCGACTACGCCTTCTCGGTCACCGGCATAGCCGGGCCAGCGGGGGGCACCGAAGCGAAACCGGCCGGATTGGTATTTTTCGGGCTGGCCGGCCCGCGCGGCTCCGCCGTTTTCCGCCGGCAATTCCGCGGCGCGCGCTCCTTTGTACGGGCCTGCGCGGCTAATTTCATTTTGGATGAGCTGGGAAAAATAATAAAATAGGTAAGGAAACAGCAACAGGCAGAACCCGGCGCCTGATTTCAAGGAGAACATCATGAAAAGAACTATACTGGCAGTGACTGCCGCTTTCTTCGTACTGGCCGCCTGCGGCAAGAAAGAGCAGCCCGCAATACAGGCTGAAGGGCAGGCCGCTGGGATAACTCTGGCCGCCTCCCCCGCCGGTAAAATCGCCCCGGCCTACACAAAAAAAGATACCTACTTCAAGCTGCCCAACGCCGCCGGCGGCGAGATCGACCTGGCCTCCTACGCCGGGAAACCGGTGCTGGTAAAGTTCTTCACCGAAACCTGCCCCCATTGCCGCAGGGCGGCCCCCTTCATACAGAGTGTATACGTCTCCTACGCCCCGAAAGGCCTCGGAGTGGTGGGGATCCTGGTGCAGGACAGCGCGAAACCAGCGCTGAACTTCGCCGCCGACCTGGGCGTCACCTTCCCGCAGGCGTACAAGGGCAAGGAGATCTCGCGCAACTACCGCGCGCAGGGCGTGCCCTACATCTACCTGCTCAATAAAGAGCACGAGATCTACGACGTCTGGGAGGGCTACGATCCGCAGTTTGATTCCGCCATCATAAAAGCGGTGGAGACGGTCCTGGCGAAAAAGTAGAACCGGAGCTGTTCAAATGCCCACAGCCATACAGAAAGGCAGCATACTGGTACACAGGGTCTTCGACATAGCCGGGGAAATCTCCCTCGTCCGCGCCGGGCAGCTGCTGAGCGCGGACGTAAAAAGGCCGCGGCCCTTCGCCACCGACACCCGCAAAGCCATAATCATAAAGGACCCGCCGCTCAGGGCCGACCTGGGCGAAGAGGTCCTGGACCTGCCTTCGGGGAAGTACCCGGTCGGCATCTTCGCGCGCATCTGGAACTACGGCGTCATCTCGGTCACGCTTGAGCTGGCCATCCCGCCGGGCACGGACTGGGACCGCCTCGTGAAGACCGCTGCCGAACTGGAAGCCTCCGGCGAGATAGAACTGCTGGCGGTCTCGCGCAAGGACGCCCTAAAAAAACGCATCATGCCGGCCGTCATCAATCCCGCGGAATGGGAGATACACGAAGACTACATAACCTATATCATAGAGAAGGCCGACGGCTCCGAAAATCCCCGGGAATTCATCAGGAAGGTGGACGTGGCGGCGCTGATTCTGGCCGAGGACAAGGAGCGCCTGGTGGACGAGCACCGCAGCTTCCTGGTGGAGAGCGCGGTACAATACTCCAGTTCCGACCTGGCCATAATAGACTGGAACTCCGCCCTCCTGATAGAACCGGACGGGCAGCGCGACGTGGCGGACGTGATAGAATTTTCCCTGACCCACCTGCTGGAATTCCGTTACTACGACGAGATGCTGGGCCGGAAGCTGGATGAGCTTTACGACGCGATGGACCGGAAGCCGGAAAGCGTGGCTAATATCTTCGGGAATTTTTACGCCGACATAGCGGAGGATTCCAGCCGCAAATACATGGAGTTTTCCGAATTCCTGGGGCGCGTAGAGAATTCGCTTAAGACGGTGGGAGACCCCTACCTAGCGATCGTCTTCAGGGCTTCCGCCCATGAGTTCCACTTTGACGACTGGCGCAAAAGCATCTCGCGCAAGATGGAGACGCTGGCGCAGATCAGCCAGATACTCCACGGCGAAGTTAATACCCGCCGCAGCCACTGGCTGGAAATAACAATTGTAATCCTGATCGCCATAGAGGTGATACCGTTCCTCTACGGCCTCATAAAAAATTAAGCCGGGCTATGGCCGCGGCGACGCAGCCCCGGACTGCTTCTGTAAAAAGCCAGTTTAAGGAAGAAAAAAATCTACAGACAAAGCATATCAAATTTGTCTCCTGTTGGCTGTATCGCCTTACACTGGCCTGGCCAGGCAGGTCTTGACAGATGTATACTGTTGCAATATACTATTGTAAAGGGCCATGATAATACTCCCCCAACCGCTCGCTTTTGAATGGGACGAAGGCAATCTGAATAAAAACCTGGTTGGGCATAATGTCGCGAATCAGGAAGCGGAAGAGATATTCTTTAACGAGCCGGCGTTTATTTTTTCCGATGAAAAACACTCCAGCGTTGAAAATAGATTTATGATCTGGGGCATAACAAATGAAGGCAGAAAACTG
>CAMTWW010000222.1:0-9715 GCA_947085555.1 uncultured Elusimicrobia bacterium
AGCACACGCCCGGCCAGGGATTCGGAAACGCCTTTTACAAGCGTTAGCGACGCGCTGCCGAGCAGAAGGAATTTGGCGCGGGCCGGACGGCGGTCGCAAAGCGGCCGCAAAACCTCAAAAAGGGCCGGCAGGCGCTGAACCTCGTCTATAACCACCAGGCCGCGGAGGCCGGAAAGCGCCGTCTCGGGATTTTCAAGCGCCCTGCGCGACGCAGCTTCTTCCAGGTCGAAAATCTCCGTCTTGCCGAATTTTTCAGCCACCATGCGCGCAAGCGTAGTTTTCCCCGTCTGGCGCGCGCCAAGCAGCACGGTAACAGGAGATTCTCTGATGCAGGCGGAAATACGTTTCTCAAGCCTTAATCGCTTTATCATATGTCGCATATTATCAGTATACATGAGAATATTCAACATTGTCAAGACAATCTTCAAACGCAATAATAATTCAATTGCACTTGAATCATAAGCGTCATTAGCGCAACGAAGCAGTCGGCCGAAGACGGGCTTTTACAATGTATAGCTATCAGGAAGACAACTTACCAGCCAGGCGCAGCCCGAAAGTCCGCCAGTCCGCGACTTCGCCGGAAGTTCTTAACTGACTTTCTTTGCCCGCGTAAACGAGCAGGCTGGCTACCGACTTTTTTCCGCCAAGTTCCTTGAAATATTTAAGGCCCTTGAACTGTTCCTCATAAAGAGTCACAGCGGACTTTATCTCTATAGCGGTCATGCTCTGCCCGTTATCAACAAGGCAGTCCACTTCATGGCCCACGTGGTCCCGCCAAAAATACAGGTTGCTGCGCAGACCGCTATTGAAACGATTTTTAAGCAGTTCACTCAGCGCCCAGGCCTCAAAAATATAGCCTCTCATGGGATGAACGGTAAGTTCCGCCGCCTTTTGTATACCGAGCAGGTGGCAGAGCAGGCCTGTATCGTAAAAATACAGTTTCGGACTTTTCATCAGGCGTTTGCCCATGTTTTCAAAATGCGGCGGCAGCAGGTGCGCTATATAACAAGTCTGGAGAAGCGAGAGCCAGGCTTTCGCCGTGCCGTGATTGATCCCGCAATCGTTACCGAGAGAGGACAGGTTCACAAGCTGTCCGCAGCGGGCCGCGCACATTTTAAGGAACACCTGAAATTTATGCAGGTCCGTTACCTTGAGGATCTGCCGGATATCCCGCTCAACGTAAGCAGCGACATAGCCCGAAAAGAATTCTTCGGAGGTAAGCTTTTTATCATAAAGGCGGGGATACCCCCCCTTAAACATATTCTCTTCAAGCTTAGCTGACAACTTCCTCCCTGCGGCAAGCTCGCCGGCGGAAAAAGGAAGAAGATTCAAAAGCGCTACGCGGCCGGCCAGTGACTGTGAAACACTCTCCAGCAGCATGAGGTTATTCGAGCTGGTAAGGATATACATCCCGCTGCGTCCAGTTTCGTCCACGATAGTCTGAATATAGGACAAAAGCGACGGCACTCTCTGGATCTCGTCAAATATGGCCGGGGCCGGGTATTTGGCCAGAAATAAACGGGGGTCGGCCATGGCGAATTCTCTGGTATCGGGGTTCTCCAAAGAGACATACTTATAGCCGGGGAACGCGGCGCGCACTAGCGTAGTTTTCCCGGATTGTCTTGGACCGGTTACGGCAATAACCGGGGATTTCCCCGCCAGCGCCTTCAATTTCATTTCCAGTGCGCGTTTGATCATACGCCTATATTACAAATTGCGAATCGCTTTGGCAAATTGTAATACACCACATTATCTTTCCCTGCGCCCAACCCAGGCGGATAGGCTGTAGGCTGTTAGCCTGAATCCTGCAGTTCAAGATAGTTTTCATTGGAGCAGTCAGGGAACAGAATTATTCCGCGGGATTCCTCGCGAAGCGGGCGGAGGGCCCAGCGCTATGCGCGCCGGGCCCGACGAGGTGAGGCCCGGCTTTAGAGCGAGGCATAATCCTGCCTCGCGTCCGGGCCGCAAGGCCGCAGGCGTTTTCCTGCGTAGCGAAAACGCCGAGGCGGGGTCGCGTAAAACCGCTATGCGGTTTATGCGTGACTAGGCCTCCCGAAGGGCGCCCGCTATGCGGGCGGAAAACTTCAGCTGAAGTTTTCAGGTTAACAGACGCAATAATAATTCAATTGTACTTGAATCACAAGCGTCATTAAGCAAAAGCCCTCGAAACTTATTCGAGGGCTTTTGGTTGCGGGGGCAGGATTTGAACCTGCGACCTCAAGGTTATGGGCCTTGCGAGCTACCAGGCTGCACTACCCCGCATAAATATTATAGCACAAGAAACGGGATTTAGCAAATCCTCGTCGGAGAAAAAGAAGGTTTCGGGAGGTGATGAGGGCGGCGTCGGGAAGAGGGGGAGAGGGGACGTTGCTTTGTTTCTTGGTTATTGGCGCACCTCCCGCCCTTGGTGCACAAGATAGGAAATCGTACCAGAAGATAATCCCAGCTCTTTCATTAATTCCGTGCCGCTGGCGCCGCCGCGCTCCTTGCGCAAGTAACAATACATAGCTCTGCCCTTCACTATTCCTCGCTCCCGGCTTCTGCTTGCCAGTTTCGCATAGCTAATTCCGGTTATACGTTTAACTTCGCTTATAACCTCCTGCTTTGTCATTCTCTCCTCTTCCGGCTTTTCCACAATCTTCAGTATCGAAGACACAAAATCCCCGTCACCTAAAATGCGGTCATCCGATATTTCCTTTACACCCCTGCCCCGCAGGCCGGCAACATTTCCGACTCCGCCAAGGCTCTTTACCAATCCCCCTCCTGAATACTCTTTGCCTTTGTACTTACCGCGACGCTCCTCGATGAAGGCTGCGTATTTCAAAACCGCGGATTTTTCTTTCTGGCCGAAATGGCTCAAAACATATTCTCTTTCCAGAAACCCGGCTTCCTGCCTGCCGGTCAGAGCTCCATGCCCGCACCATTTATATTTCTCCAGCCCTGCCAGATCCCCGACCAGCCTGGCACGCAATGGGTTAAGGTGTATATATGCCACCAGTTCCAAAAGGTATTCCTCCGCATCGCATAAAATAGCTTTATAGCGGTTCTGGAACAGGTGCCCGCTACGGCGGTGCTTTGTGTTGAAACTTACAGCATACCCGGTCATTAACCGGCGCATAAGTTCCGAGAGCTGGCGGGTGCCTCTTAGAATCAGTAGATGGAAGTGATTTGGCATAAGGCACCATGCCATACAACTTCCATTTGTTTTTTTAAGCGCAGTGCCCAGGCGGGAGATAAAATTACTGTAATCATCGGCATCCCGAAAGATATCTGTTCGTTCAATGCCACGCGCGATAACGTGATATAACTGGCCTTCGATATCTATGCGAGGCTGTCTGGGCATAGGATTATTATACAATATCCAAGAAACAAAGCAACGTCCCCTCGACCTATCTCCACCACCCGCAGTGGCGCTGCGTGACCTGAATCCGGAGGAAGACCTGCTGCGCGACGAGAGCCGGCCGCTAGCGAATTTTTTCGTCCACACCGAAAATATAGGCCAGCAGGGCGGCGCGGGCCCACATGCCGTTGCGCTCCTGGCGCCAGAAGACGGCGCGGGGGTCTTCGTCCACGGAGACCTCTATCTCGTGGCGGCGCGGCAGCGGGTGCATTATCACGCAGGTCTTCTTTATCATCTTCAGATGCTCCTGCTTGAAGTAGAAGGGGGAATAGTCCACGCCTTTGGATTCCCCGGATTTGTCATGCTCGTCCTGGATGCGGGTCATGTAGATGGCGTCGGCGGATTCCATCACGCCCCTGAAGTCCTCCGTCTCGGTGAAGGGGATATCATGGCGCTTCAGGAAGTCCAGGATGTCGGCCTCCATGCGGAATTCTTTCGGCGAGACGAAGGACAGGGAAACGTTCTTGTAGTTCTTCATGAGGTAGCTGAGCGAGCGCACCGTGCGGCCGCGCTTCAGGTCGCCTACCATCACTATGTGCTTGCTGTCCAACTCGCCGCTGAAGCTGCGGTGGAGCGTGTACATATCCAGCAGGGCCTGCGTGGGATGCTGATCCTTGCCGGAGCCGCCGTTGACTATCGGCACGGGGCGGCCGGTGCGGTTCATCAGCCAGGCGGTTTTTTCCACGAAGCCGGGGGCCGGGTGGCGCATGATGATCATGTCCACGTAGCTGGAGAAAGTGCGCACCGTGTCCTCGGGGGTTTCGCCCTTTACCTCGGAGGAGGTGGAGGTGTCCCGTATCTCCGAGGTTTTTACGCCGAGGATATGGGCCGCGTTCAGGAAGGACATGAAAGTCCTGGTGGAGGGCTGCACGAAATAGAGCATAGCGCGCTTGTCGGAGAGCAGGTTGCCTACGTGGTCGGCGCCGGCTTTTTTCTGGGTTATATTCCTCAGGGCGTCTGCGGTCTTGAAAAGGTGTTCCAGGAGTTCGCGGCTGAGCTGCTGCGCGAAGAGGCAGTCGTAGAGCCGGCCGTCCCTGGAAAAGAAGGGGATCTTGTCGGAGATGGGGCGGGGATAGAAGTTCTCCCAGTCCGGCTGCACGCTGGTCATTTCCTGTGTTCTTTTCATGAGGGCTCCTTTTTTACGGGCAAACCGCCCGGGGCGGTCTGCGCCAGCGGGGGCTGTAGCGGCCATTGGCCGGCTGGCGGGCTAAATTTTCTTGACCAGGTCCAGAAGCTGCAGACGGCGGTTGTGGCCGATCTTGACCCTGGCCGCCACGGACCCGCTGCGCGCGTCTTTGCGCGGGTCGTTCTCATTCAGAAAGAATTTTTCTATGCCGTAGTAAACGGCCATATTGCCCCTGAAGCCGTACTGCATGGTCGCGCTTACCCAGCCGGGCTCCCGCGGGGGGTTGGCGCTGCAGTCGGCAGCCTCGTAAACCGGGACCGGGCCGCTCTCCAGCTCGATGGTCTTGCCCAGGGGCGCCAGCTTTACGAAAACAGGGCCGAACCTGGTGTGGGACGGGCAGCTGCCGGCGGTAGGAGTGGAGACGGCGTAGGTCAGGGCCACGTAGGTGCCGCTGATCAGGTCGCGCGGGTCCACCGGGGTGGTTTCCAGGTAAAATTCGGGGGAATCGGAGTTCCTGGACGTAAGCAGCCAGCCGCCCCAGGCTAGGAAGAAGAGCAGCTGCGCGGCGAGGACTATGCGTAATTTAGTCATTTCTTTGCCGCCTCTATCAGGGCTTTGCGTCCACGGTTAATGCCGTAAGCCAGCGCCGCGAAGGCGAGCCCGGTGATTATAAAGGCCACGCCGCTCTTCAGCAGGCCGCCGAAAATATCCACGAAGCGGGTTATCGCGGTAAGGGTTATCACGGCCACTCCGCGGTTTATCAGGTTTTCGCTGGAATTCTTTGAGCCGCTGATTATGCAGCCGGCGCCGAAGGCGGCGAGGATCAGGTTAGCTATGACCGCCAGTATTTTCGCCGACCCCTCGTTCGCGTCGAAAAGCAGGAAGGCGCAGAGCATGGAGGCTGCGAGCAGGATCCGGGCCAGGGCGTCCTCGGTTTTGCCTTCGGGCAGCAGGCGCTGTTTGCGCATGGCGAGGGTCAGGAGGGCCCCCGCAAAAGCCGCCCAGGTCAGCAGGGTGCCGGCCGCCGTAGTGGTGAGGGCCTCGCTGTGATAGCTCCTGTCCTTGTAATGCCAGAAAAAGGTCGTTATATAGACGGCGCCCGTCCAGACGGTAAGCGGCAAGCCGGGCCGCGCGCTGTCGTCCTCTTCGCTGCCCCAGCTGAGCCAGAGCACCGCCAGAGACATGCCGGCCAGCAGCACCAGCGCCTCCGAGCGCACTTTTATGGCCGTGTCGGCCACCAGCATAAAGAAAAGCCAGACTATCCCGGCGCCGAGCGGCATGCCGAGCCTTTTGCCGGGGTAAAGTGCGACGCCCGCGGCGAGGACGCAAAGGGCCAGAGACCAGTGCCAGAGCGGCTGGGCCGCCTGGTTATAGCGCGCGGTCAGGGAAAGCATATTAGTTGATCCTAGTGTCCCCCAGTAAAGCACGGCAAAAAGCAGTATGGAACAGAGGTATGCGGCCAGCGGCCGTTTTGAGATCAGCGCCAGGGGGGCTGAAAGCGCGGCCCAGACA
Organism: uncultured Elusimicrobia bacterium; assembly: GCA_947085555.1. Taxonomy (GTDB): domain Bacteria; phylum Elusimicrobiota; class Elusimicrobia; order Elusimicrobiales; family UBA9959; genus UBA9959. Next base: position 6,039 of record CAMTWW010000222.1, read on the forward strand.
AGGTAAGGTTTCACCGGGTCGCCGCTCAGATTGAAGATCTGCGCGTAAAGGCCTATGCCCAGGACGGGCATGAAGAACCAGAGCATTTCGAGCGGGATGGCGGCAGATGGCTTTTCTTCGAGCCGCATGGCGGCCTCCGCCGCGCCGGCGAAAAGCAGGAGGTAAGCTCCCATTTTGGCGATAGCGCCGATCTTGTCCCAGTTGTGGGCCGCCACAAGGATCACTCCCAGCGCTATGAACAGCCCGGCGACGGCGCCGATTATGTGCGCGGCTTTAAGAGAGGCGAAGGCCCTTGAGGAGTAGGCGTGCTCCCACACCCGGTCAGCCTGCCCGGGCGTGATTATGCCCCCGGCGGCCGCGCCCATAAGATCAATTTTAAGTTTTTTGTAGTAGGCCATCGTACCCGGAATAAATTATATATTACTTCGAAGCCGGCATGGAAGAGAGAGAGTGCAACAAAGTCGTCCTGCATTCAGCGGCGGCTATTTTATAGAATTGTACCCAGGTAGCCCTAAATCCTGTCTACCTGAGTAGTTACAGTGAACGGCGAGGTTATATCTTTTGTGAAAAGTTTTGAGGCGCTTTGCGCCAAAAAGGGGGCTGAATGCGCGAAATAATTTCCAGGGTTAAATCCCACCCGCTGGCGCTTTTCGTTGATTTCCGCCGGCTTTTTGTGGGCCGGGTGCTCTCCGCCGTGGGCGATAAATTTTTTACGATAGCCATAGCCTGGTGGGTCCTTTCCAAGGCGGGGGAAAGTTCCAAGTTCCACCTCGGGCTGGTCATGGCCATGAGCGTGATCCCGGTGGTAATCTTCGGGCCGCTGCTGGGCACGCTCTCCGACCGGTCCGACAAGCGCCGGGTGATGCTGGCCGACGACGGGGCCCGCGCTTTTCTAGTGCTGTCTCTCGCCGTGCTGCTCTGGAGCGGCCGGCTTAACCTTTACTGGCTTTATTCCATCTGCTTCCTTATTTCCGGCTTCGGCCCGCTTTTCGAATCCGCAGTGGCGGCCTCCATCCTGCGGCTGACCTCGGAAGAAAAAATGCCGCAGGCTGTGGCCGCGGATTCCTCGGTAATGCAGTTTTCCAATGTGATAGGTTCGGCGCTGGGCAGTGTGCTGATGGCAGCCGCGGGCGTGGCCGGAGCCTTCCTTTTTAACGCGGCGGGCTATGTCGCCTCTTTCGCGGCGGTCTGGGGCATAAGGACGCCGCTGGTCCCGGAGGCCAGGACCGAGAGCACCTTTACTGCGGAATTTAGGGAGGGGTTGGCTTATATTTACGGGAATAAGCCGGTGCTCTGGCTTATGCTGTCTTTTGCGGCTTTCAATTTTTTTGTCGGGCCGATACTAATACTTATCCCGATGATAGTGAAGTTCACGCTGAATGAGACTGTGACCTGGCTGGCTATCTTTGAGACTTTCTTCGCGCTGGGCTCTTCGGCCTTCGCGGTAGCGCTCAGCTTTAAAAAGTCCTACGGGAATATCTACTGGTGGTTCTTCGGCTCGCTGCTGGCGGTGGGGTTTTCTTTCGGCGGGCTTTATTTCACCGTGGATAAATACGCTATTTGCGCCCTGCTTTTCGGGGCCGGGGCGGCGCTGGGCGCGGGCAACGCCGTGATCCTGACCCTTTTCCAGACCACCGTGCCGGACGCCATGAAGGGCCGTTTCTTCTCGGTGCTGACCACGATAGCCTACGCGGTGCTGCCGCTTACGTTCATGATAAACGGCCTGCTGGCTGAAAGGCTCTCGGTAAATTTCTGCATAGCCATGAACGCCTCGGCCGTGCTGGCTCTTTCCTTCTTCGCCCTGCTGATCCCCAGGCTGGATTATAAGGATTAAGGATTAAGGATTAAGTTTTACTTACTACTTACTACTTACCACTTAATCCTTACCCCGGGTTGGGTATGTCTATGAACTCGGTTCTGACCTTGAATTTCTTTTCCAGGACTTCGGCCAGCGCCAGCACGCCGGGCTTCTCGGTATTGTAGTGGCCGGCGGACACGAAGTTGGCGCGGCTTTCGCGCGCGAATTCCTGCACGAATTCCCCGGCCTCGCCGGTTATGTAGAGGTCCAGCCCGGCGGCCACGGCCTGCTCAAACATCCGGGCCGCGCCGCCGCTTACCACGCCGGCGGTTTTTATCTTTTCCGGCCCGAACCTGAAGCAGAGGGGTTCGGCGTCCAGCTTTATGGCCAGGGCGGCGGCTATGTCCGCCAGCAGAAGGGGTTTGGGAAAGGTTCCACTGAAGCCTATCGTTTCCCCGTCGTAAGCCCCGAAAGGCTTCAGGTTTCCGGCGCCGAGCAGCTTAAGGAGGCGCGCGTTATTGCCGCAGACCGGGTGCTTGTCCAGCGGCAGATGCCAGGCGGCCAGGGACAGCCCGCCGCCGAAAAGCGCTTCCAGCTTGCGCTTGAAGGGGCCGGTGAAAGGCTGCGAGCGGCCCCAGAGCAGGCCGTGGTGGACGATGAGCATATCGGCGCCGCAGGCCGCCGCGCGCTTTATACATTCGAGGGACGCGGAAACGCCGAAGGCGATCTTTCTCACTTCAGCCCTGCCCTCCGCCTGGAGACCGTTCTGCGAAGCGTCCTTTATATTCTTTGAATCCAGGTAGGAAGCGGTGAAAGCGACTATTTTATCCCTGTCAGCCATTTGTTTTTCCTCTTTTTACTTTTTTCCGGGACGTACGGCGTAGATATAACCATTGCCGATTTCTTTCGCTATATAATCCGTGATGGTAAAACCGCCGCCGTCCTTCGGCGCCAGAAGCAGGGCGGCGTAGCTCCAGAGCGCCGGGTTCCCCTTTAGCAGGGCCGCCGGCACGCGCACGGCTATGCGCCCGGCTTCGGCTTTTACCTGGAGGGCGCCGGCGGCGGCCGGGCCTTTGGGCGTTACCGTGTAAAGAGTCGCGCCGGCGGGGGTAACTTCAAGGGCGTATTCCCAGGCGTTTTCAGGGAAGAACCGGAGAGGGCGGCCCTCGAGGGGCCGGGACATGCCCGCGCGCGGGCGGTGGTTCACGTCTATGTAAAGGTCCAGCCTGACGTGGCTGAAGCCGGCAGGTTTTTTCAGGGCATTATCCAGTTCGAGCGGAATGAACTGGAAAAGGATGCCCTCCGCGTCCGACTCTACCCTGAGACCGTCCAGCTTCCAGATGCGGTTCGGGTCCGCGGTCCCGGGCAGCCCCGCGGTTTTAGCGGGAGGCTGGGCGGGCCTGGAAACGTTCTTGAGCTCGAAGCCGCCCGGCAGCGCGGTCACCTGTATCTTTTCGGCCTGCGCCGGGCCGGAGGCCGCGTCGGCCAGGCTGGAAAATACCCAGGGAGGGGGTGCCTTCTGCATGAGGCGGTAGGCGTTGCCCAGGGCGCCGCGGATCTCTATTTCGGTTTCGCTCGCCGTCGCCGGTTCGGCTGAGGCGAGGGCGCGCAGCTTCCAGCCCTCCTCGGCGGAAAAATATTCCTCGAAGGCCGGGGCGGCTTGGAGATAATTCCCCTGCGCGGCGTTCAGGTGCAGCATGAGGTCCGCCCTTGTCTGGGCCAGGGCGGCGAGCGCCCCGGCCTGCAGCGCGGCGGAAGCCCAGTGTGTGTAGTCCCCGCTCCAGGGCGAGACAGCCGCCTCTATCTCGGCGGGGGCCGCCGCGGAGGAGAGGGCGACCTTAAGCGCCTCTGAAACGGTGAGCCTTTTCCGGGGGGTAGA
>CAMTWW010000223.1:0-3853 GCA_947085555.1 uncultured Elusimicrobia bacterium
CGGGAGACCGCAGGCATAAGGGCTCGTTAAAGAATAACTGACGCATTTGGAGGCCCATATTTGAGCCGGCTGCAAGGCGCGACGAACGAGCATACAGGTGGTCTGTGAGCGAGGAGCAACGCGGCAGCCGGCTCAAAGATGGGCCTCCCCCGGGGGGGCTGAGCGGCTCAACCAAATGCGTCAGTTATTCTTTAACGAGCCCTAAGATAACCAACAGGAGAAAGACATGATACTTGCCAGCCAATTCAAAGAAGGGAATATGTTCATAAACGAGAACGGCCAGACCGTAGAGGTTATGACCGTGCAGCACCACCGCAAATCGCAGGCCCGCGCCGTGGTGCGCGTGAAGCTCTGCAATATCGAGACGGGGTCCATAATAGAGACCGCCTACCGCCCCGAGGACAAGTTCAAGGACGTTATGGTGGAGAAGCGCGCCAAGACCTATGTCTATTCCGACGGCGGGATGGCCTATTTCATGGACAACGGGAACTACGAGCAGACCGGCCTGCCGGCGGATAAACTGAAGGCCAGCCTCCCGTTCATGACCGAGAATATGCAGGTTGAGGGGCTTTACCTCAACGGCGTCTTCTTTAATATACAACTGCCGGCGAACCTGATCATGGAAATAACCGAGACAGTAGACAGCGTCAGGGGGGACACCGTCTCCAACACACTCAAGGCCGCCAAGGTCTCCACCGGGCTGGAGATAAAAGTGCCCATGTTCATCAAAGAGGGCGACAAGGTCCGCGTGGACACCCGCACGATGACCTACGTGGAGAGGTATACGGAACCTAAGAACAAGTAAAGGACAAATGATCAAAGCCGTTATTTTCGATATAGACAATACGCTGATGGACTTCATGCGCATGAAGCGCGCCGCCGTGGACGCGGCCGTGGACGCCATGATAGACGCCGGCCTGGGCATAAAAAAGCAGGAGATGGTGGACAAGATTTTCAAGGTCTACTGGGCCGAGGGCATAGAGGACCAGAATATCTTCGACAAGGTCCTCACCAGGGAATTCGGCCAGATAGACTACAGGATCCTGGCCGCCGGGATACTCGGTTACAAGCGGGCCAAGGAAGGCCACATGACCATGTATCCGCATGTGCGGCTCACGCTTACGGACCTGCTGAAAAGGGGCGTGCGCATGGGCGTGGTCTCCGACGCGCCCCGCCTCAGCGTCTGGATGCGCATCGTAGGCCTGGGCCTGCACCATTACTTCGAGCATGTGGTGACTTTCGACGACACCGGCGAGAAGAAGCCCTCCCCCAAGCCTTTTAAGATGATCCTGGGCCTGCTCGGCGTGGAGCCCGGCGAGTCCCTGATGGTAGGCGACTGGGCCGAGCGCGACATCAAGGGCGCCAAGGCTTTCGGCATGCAGACCGCCTGGGCCAAATACGGGAACGAGTTCGACACCAAGGTCTCCGGCGCCGACTACGAATTGGACGACATCCACGACATCGTGGCGATAATCAGGAGGATAAATGAAAAAGCTCATTAACCCGGATCCCGCGCTAGCGGGATTCCCCGCGAAGCGGGTTGAGGACAAGCGCTATGCGCGCCAGTCCGAAAGGGTGTATGCCGCCCGAAGGGCGCCCGCTATGCGGGCGGGAAACTTCAGCAGAAGTTTGCAGGCTAGCGTTCTGGTTCTTTGCCTTGCCGCGCAGTCAGCGGGCGCGCTCGAGGTGACGGCGGTAAGCACGGCGGCCATAAAAGGCGCCGCCAAAGCCGACTTCACCTTCGGCGCGATTACCGTGAAAGACATCGCCTACGAAAAGGGCGGCGTGATTATGCCCTTCACCGAGAACAAAGGGAAGACTTATACAGATATAAAACTGGTCTCAAAAGGCCTTTATCTGAAAATAGAGAACTGCTTCAAGAACGGCTTCACCAAACCCGCCAAGGCCCCCGCAGCCCCGGCTGTAAAAGTGGAGTCCTTTAAGCCGCTCAAGTCCCCGGCCCGCGTGGCCAACGCCGAGATAATTTTCGACGGGGACCTGCTGGTAACGGCGGGGGTCATGGCCTCCAGGAAAGAAGAGGGGGCTTTCTGGGTGGCTTTTCCGCCGGCCCTGGTCTTCCCCGACGGGGCTTTCAAGAGCGCCGTGGAATCGGCCGTGATAGCGGCCTGGACAAAGAAAAATAAAAAATGACGCTTATGCGCGGCGCTGCCGCTCGGCTCATCTTCCTGCTGGTTTTTATACAGACCGGCCCCGCTTTCGCCCTTAAGATAGAGCGCCTCGCTTATTTTTCCCCGGCTTCAGGCCGGAGCGGTTCGATGGAGGTGGCTGCCGGTTCCGCCCTCATCAAGTTCAAGGAGGGGATTTCTACTTCGGCAGCTTCGGTCTCCCTCGCTCCCGCAGGTTTTACCATAAGACGCAGTTTAGAGCGGTTTAACTGGTCGACAGTGGCGCTGCCGGATGGTATGGGGGTGGAGGCCGGCCTCGCAATTCTGAAGGCCAACCCTTTAGTCGAATGGGCGGAACCAGACCGGGTGTACCGGGCAAAAAAAACTTCCAGCGACATCTATCTGTCCCGTCAGTACGCCCTGGCACAGGTACAGGCCTTCGGCGCCTGGGAATACGAAACCGGATTTTCCAGCCGCGCTACCGTCGCCATTATCGACACCGGCATAGACGGTTTCCACCCTGAGCTTTCCGGGAAGCTTGTCGGCATCAGTCGGGCTTTCCCTCCCGGAGGCGGAGCCGGGTCCGATAACCAGCCGCCCACCGCGGCCTGCAATCACGCTACGCGCGCCGCCGGGGTCGCGGCCGCCGCTTCTGATAACTCCGCTGGAGTGGCCGGTATGTCCTGGGGGGCAAAACTGCTTTCCCTTAAGGTTTTTTCCGACGCCAACTGTAATAATGATTGTTCGGATGAAAGCGGGTCTTGCGCCACTTCCGGGACCGCGATGGCCGACGCTATCAACGATGTCATCCCCCTGCAGAATACCCCGGACATAGGAAGGCTGGTAGTTAACATAAGTCTGGGCTGCCCGGTCGCGGAATGCGGCACCTGCTCGCTCGCGCTGCAGAACGCGGTAAATGTGGCGACAGCGGCGGGGATAGTTCTTTTCGCGGCCGCGGGGAACGGCGGGGGCTCCTTTATAGACTCCCCGGCCGACTGCCCCGGCATCTACTCCGTTGGCGCCACCGATCTGGACGACAGCCTGGCTTCTTTCTCCAACAGCGACACTTTGATGATCACCAAGGGCCTGACCGCGCCCGGGGTGGACCTGTACACCACCGATTTAAGCGGCGGCTACGCCTCGGCTTCCGGAACTTCCTTCTCTTCCCCGCTCACGGCCGGCCTTGCCGCGCTGATCTTATCGGCGAAACCCGGTTTTACCGCCGCCCAGGTTTTTGACACGATCAAGAATTCAGCCGACGATCTCGGCTCCCCCGGCCCGGACCGGAATTACGGCTGGGGCCGCATAAACGCCCTGAAGGCCATGCGCCTGGCCGTTACCGGCAGTAAGCAGTTCGCCGGCACGAATAAAGCCGTGGCCTATCCCAACCCTTTCCGGCCCAAGACCCACCGCCTCGTTTCCTTCACCGTCCCCGAAGACATGCTGGCCGCCAATATGGAAGTCAAGGTTTATACCTCCGAGGGGGAACAGGTCAGGAAGCTTACGGGCCCGGCCTGGGACGGGAAGAACGAGGCCGGCGCCGCGGTAGCGAGCGGGGTTTATATTTTCAGGGTCAAGACCGGTAAAGACGCCGCTGTTGGAAAACTCGCACTTATCCGCTAGTGTAGTGTCCCGCAAATAACTGGCCATTTGAAGGCTCAGATTTGAGGCGGATGCGAGGCGCGACGAACGAGCATACCGGGGGTCTGTGAGCGAGGAGCAACGAA
>CAMTWW010000224.1:0-8774 GCA_947085555.1 uncultured Elusimicrobia bacterium
GCGCGCATTAAGTCGCTGGCGCAGAATCCTTCATAACTACTCAGGTAGACAGAATCCAGAAGTCAGAATTCAGAATAATCTGCGGCTTCTTACTTCTGACTCCTGAATTCTGACTTCTGGCTACTTGAGCAGTTACCTTTCCCCAGCCTACCTGGTCCCCGTTATCTCAAAAATCAGCTGCCTTATCACCAGCCCCGGGTCCCGCCGGGAGGAGGACTTCAGCAGCTCCTCCGCTTCCAGGCAGCGCCTGAGGGCGCGCAGGAGTTTCTCCTCGGTGTAGTTGCCGGCGTCGCGTAGGGCCGCGTGATACTGTCCAGGCGACATGCCGGCCTGGTAGGCGGCGCCGGGGCCCTCTCCGGCGGCGGACAGCCTACCCACTTTAAGCAGCCGCTCCACCGCGCGGGAAACCTGTGAAAGCAGGGCCAGCGGTTCGGCGCCGGAGTTCAGCATGCCGGCGGCGGCCTCGGCGGCCTGACCCGGCCGCTTCGAGCAGACCGCGTTGGAGAGCCCGAAAGGGTGCTGGGTGCGGGCGAAGCCAGCCAGGGCCAGCGCGTCGTCCGGGCTGAAAACCCTGTTCTGGCCATGCATGTAGAGGACTATCTTTTCCGCTTCGCCGTCCAAAGTCACCGAATCCGTCCCCAGCAATTCAACGAGCAGCTCAAGGGCTTCCCCGTCGGTCTTTACGCCTTTGGCCAGCAGCGCCGAATTAAGGCGCTCTATGGCAACCGGCCCGGACAGCGGGTTGAAATTCACTATGGCGCAGTCAGGCCCCAGCGCGGCCGGGATAGGGTCCTGCTTCCCGCTGGGCCAGTCGGCCAGCAGCAGCAGGCAGGCGCTCGGGCAGGGGTTCTCAAGGTAGGCCAGCAGGTTCCTGAGCGGCTCCTTTTTCAGCTTCTCCACCCGCTTCAGCGCCACGAAGCGCAAGTCGGCCAGCATCGGCGCGGTCTGCGCCTCGTCCAGGGCTTGGGCGAGGTCTGCTGTCTCGGCATCCCTGACCGAGAAGTTGAACGATTCCGGTTTAAAGAGCCCGGCGAGGCGCTTCAGGGCCGCGTCCTTCATGGCGCCTTCCTCGCCGCAGAAATAATACACCGGGCGGATTTTGTTCCCGGCCCATTCTTCGGCCAGCGCTTTCGGGGTCAGGGTTTGCATTGCTTTATGGGATAACCGTGCCGGACGAATGCTGCACTTCCGGGTGCCCCGGCAGCTTCTTCAGGGAGGCGCCGGTGACAGAGCCGAAACCGGACACGGTGCGCAGCACCACATCCTTGGCCAGTATCTCCCACAGGGCTTCCCTCGCCTGCTGCTCGGTGAGGCCGCCGGGCAGGTTGGCGGCGGAATACAGCTTGGTCACCTGCAGGGTCGGCTCCTCCCACAGGTAGCGGTTCTGCTCGCGGTCCAGGAGGCGCAGACCCACGATAACGTTAAGCTTGTAAACCGTGGGCACCAGGTTCACGTTGTACTGGATAGGCGTGAGTATGTAGTGGCTTATCTCTCCCACTATCACTCCCTGCGCCGCGCTCTCGGGAGACACCGAGTATTGCCCGTTCTTAAGGAATTCGTCGATCACCTTCAGGGTGATCTTCTCTTCGAGGCCGAACTGCTGCGTCTTGTTGGCGAAAGGCCGCACGGCGATTCTCTTGATGTAGATCGGCAGTTTCTGCTCAGCCGGCCTGTAGATTATGTCCGGGCTTGCCGAGCAGGCGGCTAGCCCCAGGACCGCGGTGAAAAACATTATTTTTTTCATAAGTCCCCAGCTCCAAGGATTAAGGATTAAGTACTAAGGATTAAGCTTACTACTTACCACTTAATCCTTACTACTTACTTTACCACTATGCTTACCAGGCGGCCCGGCACCACTATCACCTTCAGCACGGCTTTGCCGGCGGTATGGGGCGCAGCGGCCTCGAGGGCCAGGCGCTTGATCTCTTCCTGCGGAGTGGTTTCCTTTACCTTCAGCCGCTCTTTTACTTTTCCGTTCACCTGCACCGGTATTTCCAGCTCCCGCGAAGAGATGACAGCCTTGTCGGCCAGCGGCCAGTCCTGTTTCATTAGGGTGCTTTCTCCGCCGGAGAGTTCCCAGAGCTCGTCGGTGATATGAGGGGCGAAAGGGTGGAGCAGGACCAGGAAGGTGTTGAAGTCCTCCCTGGAAGTTTCCTTCTGCCCGGTCAGCCTGTTCAGGTAGATCATCAGCGCCGAGATGGCCGTATTGAATTTAAGGCTCTCGATGTCGGCTCCCACTTTTTCTATGGTCTGGTGGCGCAGGATCAGGTCCGGGCCGGAGGCGGCAGCGTCCGTCAGGGCGGAGTGTCGCTCCAGGCCCCAGGCGTAGGCGCGCTTAAGGAAGCGGTAAACGCCTTCTATGGCGCGGAGGTTCCAGGGCTTGGCGTCCTCCAGCGGGCCCAGGAACATCTCATAAAGCCTGAAAGCGTCCGTGCCGTAGCGCTCCTGTATCTCGTCGGGATTTATCACGTTCTTCCTGGACTTGGACATTTTCTCCACCATTGGCATCAAGGTTTCGCCCTCCGCGGTTTTGGCGGAGCCGTCCTCGGCTATGTCCAGCTCCTTATAGCTGCGGTAGACTCCCTTGGCGTCGCGGTAGGCGTAGGAAAGTATCATGCCCTGGTGGACGAGCTTCTTGAAAGGTTCCTTGGTGGAGACCAGGCCGAGATCGAACAGCACTTTATGCCAGAACCTGGCGTAGAGCAAATGCAGCACGGCGTGCTCGGCGCCGCCTATGTACAGGTCCACCGGCATCCAGGCTTTTTCAAGTTCTTTGTCCACGAGAACAGAGGGATTCTTAGGGTCTATGAAGCGCAGGTAATACCAGCAGGAGCCAGCCCATTGCGGCATGGTATTGGTCTCGCGCTTCGCCGGCCCTGAGCAGGAAGGGCAGGAGGTATCCACCCAGCTGTCTATGGCGGCTAGGGGGGACTCGCCGGTGCCGGTGGGCTGGTATTTCTCAACTTCGGGCAGGAGCACCGGGAGGTCCTTTTCCGGCACCGGCACGGCGCCGCACTTAGGGCAGTGCACTATCGGTATGGGTTCGCCCCAGTAGTGCTGCCTGGAGAAAACCCAGTCGCGCAGTTTGAAATTCACTTTCGCGCGGCCTATGCCTTTCTCTCCCAGCCAGGCCGTGATTTTCTTTTTGGCCTCGGGGGTTGGCAGGCCGTCTATGATGCCGGAGTTTATGGAAGTCCCGTCGCCGCAGAAGGGGCCTTCGCCTTTCCAGTCCGCGGGGGCTTTCAGCACTTCTATGATCTTCAGGCCGAACTTCCCGGCGAACTCATGATCGCGCTGGTCGTGAGCCGGCACGGCCATGATGGCGCCAGTCCCATAGGTGGTCAGCACGTAGTCGGCGGTCCAGATAGGCAGTTTCTCGCCGTTGACAGGATTGACGGCGTAGGCGCCGGTGAACACGCCTGTCTTGTCCTTGGCCAGCTCCGTGCGCTCCAGGTCCGATTTATTGGCGGCGGCGGCCACGCAGGCTTCCACGGCCGCGCGCTGCTCCGGCGTGGCGAGCTTGAGCGTCAGCGGGTGTTCGGGGGCGAGCACCATGTAGGTGGCGCCGTAAAGGGTGTCGGGGCGCGTGGTGAAGACCGTCAGTTTTCCGCCGTCCGGCAGCGCAAAGTCCACTTCGGCGCCTTCGGAGCGGCCTATCCAGTTCTTCTGCATCAGCATCGTGGAGTTAGGCCAGTCGGCGCCGGCGAGGTCGGCCAGCAGGCGGTCGCCGTAGGCGGTGATCTTCAGCATCCACTGGCGGAGGTTCTTCTTTCCTATCGGGGTCTCGCAACGGTCGCATTTGCCCTGGAAGACCTCCTCGTTGGCCAGGCCGGTCTTGCACCTGGGACACCAGTTTATCGGGCTGGTTGCCTCGTAGGCCAGGCCTTTTCTGAAGAGCTGGAGGAAGATCCACTGGGTCCACTTGTAGTAGGCCGGGTCGGTGGTGCTGATCTCGCGGTCCCAATCATAGCTGAAGCCCAGGGATTTTATCTGGCGTCTGTAGTTGGCGCAGTTTTTCTCCGTGGTGACGCGGGGGTGCACACCGGTGCTGATGGCGTAGTTCTCGGCGGGCAGGCCGAAGGCGTCCCAGCCCATCGGGTGCAGCACCTCGAAGCCTTTCATCCGCTTGTAGCGGCACAGTATGTCGGAGGCGGTATAGCCTTCCGGGTGGCCGACGTGGAGGCCGTCTCCCGATGGGTAGGGGAACATATCTAGGCAGTAGAACTTTGGCTTACCGGGGAGGCGTTCCGTCTTAAAAGCGTTCTGTTCCTTCCAGCGGGCCTGCTGGCGGGCGTCTATTTCCTGGAAGGTGCGGGCGTCCGTTGCTGGTTTCACTTTAAAGCCTCCGTGTTTGTCCTGCCCTCTACAGCTTCTTTAATACCGCCGCGGTTCTCTTGTTCATCGCCCGGCGCTTCGCGGGGGTGGCGTCGTCCATGCCGGACAGGTGCAGCGCCCCGTGCGCGGCCAGCGCCAGCAATTCCGTCGGCAGCGAGTGCCCCATGGCGCGCGCCTGGCGGGCCGCTGCCGGCAGGCAGATATAGATCTCGCCCCAGTCCGCGCCGGGGACCGGCGACGGTGGGAAATTGAAAGCGATAACGTCCGTCAGCCGGTCCTTGCCGAGAAAGCGGCGGTTCAGGGCCTTGATCCCGTGCCCGCCGGTGAGAACCAGGTTTACCGGCTTCCGGGCGTAGCGCCCGAGTCCCAGCGCCGCGGCCCTGGCCAGCGCGGCCCTGGCCGCCCGTACCTCCCGGGGAACTTTCAGTTCAAAAAAAACGTTTACTGCCATTTCGAGATGCCGCGCGGGATGACGACTATGCCGTCGGGGTCTATGTAATAATGCTGGGCGTCCTGGTCCTGGTTGTACCCTATCGTGGTTTTCACCTCTACGGTGTTGTAGCGGTCCATGATGACCTTCTTAAGGCGCGACCCCGCTTTTATCTCGCAGGCGTCCATTATTATGCAGTCTTCCAGCTGGCATTTCTCGTGGATGATGACGTCGTTGGAAAGGATGCAGCGCTTCAGCGAGGACTGGCTTATCACGCAGCCGTCGCAGATCATGCAGTCCTGGAGATTGGACTCTATGATCTTGGCGGGGGCGGTGGTGTTCCTGGAGTCCTGGATGGGCCAAGCCTTGTTGTTCAGGTCCAGCTTGGGCCTGGCGCCCAGCAGGTCCATATGGGTCTGCCAGAAGGCCTCCAGCGTGCCCACGTCGCGCCAGTAGCTCTTTTCCTCGTAGGGCTTCATCCCGGGCAGCTTCTGCCCGTCGAAATTATAGCCGAAGACGCGGTAGCGCTTATGGATGTTCGGCAGTATGGTCTTGCCGAAGTCCAGCGCGGCCGTCTCTCCCGACTCCTCGTGCAGGATCTTTACCAGGGCGTCGTAGCTGAAGATATAGTTGCCCATGGAGGCCAGGACGGCGTTTGGGTTGCCGGGCATAGGCTTCGGGTTCTTCGGCTTTTCCTCAAAGCCCGTGATGCGGTTCTTCGCGTCCACCACCAGGGTTCCGAAGCGCGAGGCCTGCTTGAGCGGCACGGGCAGGGCCGACACGGTCACGTCGGCCTTGCTGGCCGCGTGGAAGTCTATCATCTGGCGGATGTCCATGCGGTAGATATGGTCGGCGCCGAAGATGGCCACCAGGTCGGGCTTGTAGTCGTTGATGAGGTTCAGGTTCTGTTTCACGGCGTCGGCGGTGCCGCGGTACCACATCTCGCCCAGGCGCATCTGCGGGGGGACCACCGTGATGAAGTGCTCCTTGGTGATGCCGCCCAGGTTCCAGGTGGAGCGCAGGTATTCTATGAGGGACTGGGACATATATTGCACCAGCACATAGTTGGAGTAGATGCCGGAGTTGATGAAGTTGGAGAGCACGAAGTCGATGATGCGGTACTTGCCGCCGAAAGGCACGGCCGGCTTGGAGCGTTCCTTGGTGAGCGGGTAAAGCCTTTCGCCCTTGCCTCCCGCCATGATGATGCCTATGGTTTTCATAAACTGTATCCTTAAAAAAACCTAGCTTATCGCGTCCAGTATCTCGGTCAGGGGCTTGCCCAGGCACAGGAACACCGGCTTGTCCACGGTAGTGTAATTCTTTATGCGCAGCTGCCTGAGCTCCTGCGTGGCGGAGATCAGGTCCTCGAGGGCCTTGGCCTCGCGCGCGACGATGATCTCCTGGTCGTCCAGGCCGTAGGAGAGGAAGAAATTCTCATGGATCTCTTTGTAGCGATTGACCACAAGCCCCCGCTCGGCCAGGAGCTTCTCCCTCTCTTCCTCGGAGAGCTCGTACCAGGTATGAGCCTTCACCACCGGGTGCAGCAGCATGTAGCGGTAGCGTCCGAACGTGTCCTTGGGCAGGAAGCCGAAGTCCAGGTCTTTTTTCTGCGGGGCGGCGTCGGGGCCGTGGTTCACGCCCAGGAAAGAATGCACTGGGGTGAAATATTTCCCGGCGCCGGTGGAGAAGGTCCGCGCGCAGATCTCCTGCAGGTAGGTCAGGTCGTCGGACATGCGCCAGAAAAGTATGTCGGAATCGGCGCGCAGGCCCGAGACCATGTAGGTGCGCAGGAAGATTTTTTCCTGGCAGGCGCCCACCATGTTCTCGAATTCCTGCTTGGCCGCGATCTTCTCGTTGGAAATGAGCCGCCGGAAATCCGGCTGCAGTTTCACGAACATGAAACTGGAATAAATATTAGCGGGTTTTTTTTGTTTTTCCATCTTTTATCTCCGCCGCGGGCCGGACCGGCTCCAGGTACAGCGAGCTATGGCCGAGTATCTCCAGCTCTTCGGCGGTTTCCAGGCCGGTCTGTATCTCGGTCACCAGGAAGCGCCTGCCGCCGGATTCTATCATGTGTTTGCGGGGCAGCAGCATAGCGTCCGCGCTCTTTCCCACGAAAAGCACGCCGTTGAACTGCTCGCCTATCTTTATGCCGTCCTTGAGGTCCAGGACTTCCAGCCAGAGCCGGTAGGTCAGGTTCGAACCCTTTACGCGCAGGAAATTCACAAGCCTGGTCTCGAACCTGGCATCCGGGCTCCGGGTATGCTCGACGTCAGCGGTCATGCCCGGGCCCGGCTTCGAGTAAAGCGGCTCGGTGTTCTTGCCTATGACCACCACTTTTTTCGCCACCGTGAAGAGGCGGTCGCCCTTATTGAGCCGCGTCCTGGGCTCCGCATAGATGTTAGTCACGACTCCCTGGATTTCCGGTTTTATTTCTACGTAACTATAAACGTCCTGCCAGCGGCGCTCCATCTGTTTGCGGGATTCCTCTGAAGTGGAGTCCAGCAGCGCCGCCATTTCTACGGAGACCATGCGCGCCATCACCGTCTTCGGAGTGACGAAGTTGAAAACCTCCACCTGCAGCTCCTCTATGCGGCCGTCGAAGGGGGCGAAAATGTCGTAGGTGTCCTGAGCGGTGGCAATGCCGGTGACGGGGGTGTAGACGGCTATGTCCCCGGTCTTTATATTGTGCTGCGCAAGCCCGTCCCAGGGGGATGGTTTCTGCGCCGACACCGCCGGCGCCTCGTTCTTCTGCGCCGCGGCCGCTTTCGGGGCGGCCGCCGGGCCCGCCGCGTAGGCGTGGCCGGCCAGCAGGAGAGCCAGGAATTTAATGAGGTTTCTTTTCATTCAGTTTCGACCAGGCTTCCCAGGTCCAGGGCATTTTAGCCCGGAAGATTTCCGTCAGCGCGTCCGCGTACTGCCTTATCTCGTGCTGGGCGTGCGCGTCGGCGCGCAGGTTTATGAAATTCAGCAGGCTGCGGGCGTTTATGGTCCAGTGGAACTGCGTGTACTGCGCCACCGGCAGCACCAGGCGCGCCATCTCCCGCGCGACGCCGGCCTCCAGCAGTTCGCCGTAGGCGGCGTAGGAAGCCTTTATGGCCTTGTCGTAAACGGCCAGCAGCTTTTCCTGGTCGAGCGCGCCGGAGCGCACCGAGCCCTGCCGGTTGAGCTTGTCCTGCGCCCGGAAAGCCGCCGGGAAGTAGAACTCGTCCTGCACTTCGGTGTAGCGGGCCGAGATCTCGCTGTAGGAAGCTATCCTGTGGCGCATCCACTGCCTGGCGACGAAGATGGGGCACTTTATATGGAACTGGAAGACGGAGTGTTCGAAGGGGCTGAGATGGCCGTTGGCCAGCAGATAGCCGATGAGCTTTTTATCCTGCTCTTCGCCCTTCGAGACGGAGCCGAAGGAGACGCGGGCCGAGTCCACGGCGCGCTGATCGCCTCCCATGAATTCCACCAGCTTCACAAAGCCCTTGTCCAGGGTCTTGTAAAGGTCCTGGCCAGTCTTGATCGTTGTTCCGGTCACGCGCCCTCCCGCCCGCTGACTATTTTGGTAAATTGATATAAAATTATATACTTTTAATGCTCCCAATGAAAGACAAACCGGCTTCTAAACCCAAATTCAGCCGCGAGGCCCTGAGGCTCGCCCGCAGCCCGGCCCTGGGCTCGCTCGAAAAAATAATGAAAATGCTGCTGGCCCCGGGCGGCTGCCCCTGGGACCGGCGGCAGAGCCACGCCACCCTGCTCAAGTACCTGCGCGAGGAAGCCGGCGAGGTGGGCCGCGCCGTGCGGAAAAAAGACTGGGCGAACCTGAAAGAAGAGCTCGGCGACGTGCTGCTGCAGGTGGTCTTCCACAGCGCCCTGGCCAGGCGGGACGGCCGCTTCGGCCTCGGGGACGTGATAAAAAGCATAAACGCCAAGATGGTGCGGCGCCACCCGCATGTTTTTGCCGGCGGCAGCGAGAAGTTCTCCACCCCGGCCCAGGTGCTGCGGCAGTGGAAGCTCATAA
>CAMTWW010000225.1:0-3100 GCA_947085555.1 uncultured Elusimicrobia bacterium
ATATATATTATTAAAATTAAAGGACAGATTCAAATAGACGGGACGGGGACGCATATGACTTATACTATTTATCCACAGTCCGGTATGGATTGTTGGTAATTAGTCATAAAGTCATGTACGCCCCCTCTCCCAAATTTTTTTCACGGCCTCAACCTCCGCCTTTCAGACCTAATATCCCAGACAGCTCCCTGCAGACCGCGGCTTCGATAACCGCGCCCGGAGAGGGCGACTTCCCGGCCTCGATGACTCCCAAGACCCCGCGCCGCTTCAGTTCCCGCGGGGTTTTAAGAAGCGCTACCCCGCAGACCACTATAGCGGGCTTGCCCAGGCGGGCCGCCGCCGCCAGCGCCGCGCCGGGAGCCTTGCCGTAAAAAGTCTGGCGGTCAAAGCAGCCTTCGCCGGTTATAAGCAGGTCCGCTTTTGCGAGTTTTTTTTCGAAACCGATCCGCTCCAGCACGAAAGCCGCCCCGTCTTCCAGCCGGGCCCCGAAAAAAGCCGCCAGCCCCGCCCCAAGCCCGCCGGCGGCAGCCCCGCCGGGCAGGGCTGAGACGTCCAGGAAACATTCTTTCAGCACACGGGCGTAATTCAACAGGGCTTTCCGGATAAATTCTACTTCCCGGGGGCCGGCCCCTTTCTGCGGGCCGAAGACCCGCGCGGAACCCAGCCTGCCGCACAGTGGATTCTTCACGTCGGCAAGGCCGGTGACTTTCACGCCTTTATGAAGTTCCCCTGCCTTCCCCGGGGAGACGGAGGCGAGGGAGGCCAGGCCGCGGGCCCCGCGCGCGACGGGGCGCCCGCAGGGATCCAGCAATTCAAAACCGAAGGCTTCCGCGCAGCCGGCTCCCCCGTCGTTGGAGGCGCTGCCTCCCAGGCCGACTATGATCTCCCGCGCGCCTTTAAGGGCGGCAGCGGCCATTAATTGCCCTACCCCGCTGGTGGAGGCGTCCAGCGGGCGCAGCCTGCCGGCCCCTAGCAGCCTCAGCCCGGAGGCCTCGGCCATTTCTATTACGGCCGTCCCCCCTGCCATAAGCCACCGCGCCGTCACCTTTTCGCCCAGCGGCCCCTCGACCCTGGCGCGCATTATTTTTCCGCCCAGGGCCGGCCGCAGCGACTCAAGCAGCCCGTCCCCGCCGTCGGCTATGGGCAGCACCTCGACTTCCGCGCCGCAGACCCGTTTCACCCCCCTGGCCACGGCGGCGCCGGCCTCGCCGGCGGTCAGCGTGCCCTTGAAAGCGTTGGGGGCTATCAAAATCCTCATACCTAAATGATAGAATAATAGAAAGCGGATAGCGAAATACCGGTACTGCGACCAATAAATGGAAACCAAAAAAACCACCGTGGTTTACCGTTACAGGAACGGTCTTTACGTAAACCTCACCAACCGCTGCCCGACGGCCTGCGTTTTCTGCGTCAAGAACGCCTGGAAGATGGACTTCCGCGGCAGCGATCTGAACCTCGGCGGCGCTGAGCCCTCCCCGGCGGAGGTGATAGCCCTGGCGAGGGCGCAATGGGCGGAGGCGCCATTCGAAGAATTCGTTTTTTGCGGCTACGGCGAGCCGACCATGCGGTTCGAGGCCATGCTTACCTGCGCGCGCCTGATAAAGACCGGCCGCGCCGAGCCGCTGCCGCGCGCCCTGAAGGTGCGCTTGAACACCAACGGCCTGGCTAACGCCGTCTGGGGGCGCAACGTGGTCCCCGAAATGAAGGGCATCATCGACTCGGTGCACGTCAGCCTCAACACCGCGGAGCCCGCCCAGTGGCTGGCGCTGATGCGGCCGCTGGACCCCTGGGCCGCCACCGGTTTCGAGAAAGTGAAGGAATTTATAAGGGAATCCTCCCTGCTGCTGCCCGAGGCCTGCGCCACCGCCGTCGAGAGCGAGGGGATAGATACCGAAAAATTCAAAGCCCTCGCGGTACAGCTCGGCGCCGAGCCGCGGCTAAGGCCCGGGCTGGGGGCAGCCCAAACGGAGAAAGCGCCGTGATAGAAAGGAAAGCCCTGCTCCTGCTCCTCGCGGCGGCCGCTTTCGCGCTTGTCAGTGTGCCCAGCGTGCTCTTCAATAACGCCATCAAAAAATACTTCGGCTTCGTGAGCCACTGGAGCGTGGCGAATATAAAACCTTCCAGGACCGGCATAATCCCCCACACCAGAACTCACGCCGAAAGACCGGTGGAACCTCCCCAGCCGGAACTGCGGTTCGCTAAATTTTCCGTAAAAATAGCCGGCGCTAAGGAAGTCAAGATCGCCGGGGATTTCAACAAGTGGAACCCGGAAGCCCTGGTCCTGGTAAAAAAGGACGGCAGGACCTGGGAAGCCCTGGTGCCGCTGCCTCCAGGCCGGTACAAATACCTTTGCCGCATCGACGGGGTTGACGTGCTGGACCCGCTCAACCCCGACACTGAAATGGAAGCGGGCCGGAAGGTCTCGGTTCTGACCGTAAAATAAAATGCAGAAAATACCAGCGTTCCTGGCCCTCTCTTTTTTTCTCCCCGCCCTGGCGGCCGCGCAGCAGGCCCTGCTCTGGGTCCCGACCGACGCTCCCGGCATGGAAAGCGTCATAGCCGCGCTGGAGCTTGACGACGGGCTGAGACTTACCGCCGCTTTCCCCTCCATCCCGAAGAACCTGGAAGAGCGGGTCAAGAAACTGGCGGATGACGGTCGGCTTGAACTTGCGCTGCGCCCCGCCGGAGACCCGCCGCTGCCGCTGCTTTATTATTCCGCGTCCGCCCAGGTAAAATGGTCAGGCAAACCCTCTACGACCCCGCTCCCGACCGACCAGTATTTCCTGGCCCTGAGGCTGAGCCTGGCCAGGGACGCGGCCCTGAAAGTCTTTAAGAAAACCCCGGACGGGCTGGTCAGCCCCCCCGGCGGCCTGGTGGCGGACTATTTCCCGCTGGCGAAGGCCCTGGGCGCTAAGTGGCTGGCCTGCGGGCCGCTGGCCGCCGGCGCGGCCGTGCTGGAAGCGGGCGGGATTTACGCCGTGCCTTTCGTGAATTTTTCCACGGCCCCGTCCTATGCGGCCGGCCCTTCCTTCACCCTCTTCGACGAGACCTCGGCGCCCGACCCCGCGGCCCTGCGCGCCCTGCTGGCTGCGGAGCTGAA
>CAMTWW010000226.1:0-4399 GCA_947085555.1 uncultured Elusimicrobia bacterium
TCATTGAGGGAATCCAGGCGGTCTATCCTGCCGAAGCGCTCCGTGAAGAACCCGCAGGCCGCCTGCAGCTCTTCGTAATTATGCAGATTTTCCACTTTGCAGTACCAGGTCAGGGCCTCCCGCAGCTCCGGGCGGAGCTCCGAAAATTCCGGCTCGCCTATGGCGAGCACCGTGAAGCCGGCCTCTTTCAGGCGCCGGCAGAAAAGATAGTAATTCGCGGGGAAATGGGGCGAAAGAAAAACAAAATTCATATCAACAATTTTAGCATATGCCTTTCGGCGGTCTGAATTTAATAAAATAGTGCTGGCAATTCTCCGCGGTACGGGACGACAATATGCGCATCAACTATCACAAATTCTTCAGCGGGCGCCTGGGCCAGGATTTTGAGTTCAAGGCTTACGGCCATGCCGGCAAGCCGGTACTGGTCTTTCCGACCTCCTGCGGGAGGTTCTTCGACTACGAGAACCGCGGGATGATAGCCGCCCTTTCCGAGTTCATCGAGAACGGCGAGATCATGGTCTTCGCCGTGGACGGGCGGGACAAGGAATCCTGGTATAAGCCGGTCAGGGACGAATGGATAGCCATCAGGCACGGCCAGTACGAAGCCTGCATCACCGGGGAAGTGATCCCTTATATCCGCGGCGTCTACAACGTGAACGAGAAGTTCCTGGCCACCGGCAACAGCTTCGGGGCTTTCCATTCGGCTAATTTTTTCCTGAAGCACCCGGACTTTTTCGATTCCGCCCTGTGCCTGAGCGGGGTCTACCATATGCAGGCAGAGCTGGGCGGCTACTTCGACCCGGGGATCTATTTCAACGAGCCGCTCAGCTACGCGCCAGGCCTCAATGACCCGGCCATACTCGAAAAGCTCAGGGAGGGCTATCTGGTGATAGCGCACGGCCTCGGGGCCTGGGAAACTTTCAACGCCCAGGCCGAGGCGCTCTCGGAAATAATCAGGGAAAAAGGCATAACCTGCTGGTACGACCGCTGGGGCGGAGAATGGCCCCATGACTGGGAGACCTGGATAGCCCAGGTAAAAGTTTATATGCCGCGCTTCAGGGAAGGCGTGATGTTCAAAGGCGGGACGCTGAAGCTGACCGGCCCGGACAGGCGGATCAACCCTATTTGAATTAAGGTGACACACAACTTAATTCAGAATTAAGTTGTGTGTCACCTTATCTCACTCTCAGGGCCAGCAGGAACAGGTAGTCGGAGAGGCGGTTGAGGTAGATGGCGGGGGCTTTGACCTTCAGTTCCCAGGAGAGGAGCTCGCTGATCCGGGTTTTGGTCCTGGCCAGGTGGGCCAGCGCTTCCGTCTCGTTCTCGCCCGGGAGGACGAATTTTTTTGGCGGCTTTATAGTTTCAGAGAGCGCGTTTATCAGCGCTTCCAGCGCGGCGGTTTCTTTTTTGAGCGCACCCTTCATGCCGGCCGCCAGGCCGGAGGCGCGGATAAGCGCGGCCTGGGCCGCCGAAAGTTCTTCTTTTATTTTTCTCTCTTTTATTCCCGCCTTAAGCAGGCCGAGCAGGGCCGAGAGCTCGTCGATAAGGGCGTTCAGTTTCACTCGGCGGTGGGTCTTGGGCACGCGCCTGCCGCCGAAGAGGTCCGTGAACCCCAGGTCGCCGGAGCCGATCCTGGGCTTGAAATTTTCAGACATCAGAGTTTAAAGCCGGAAACTTTTTTTAAAACGAAGCCGCTTATTTGCGGCGGAAGTTCCTTGGCCGCCGCCTCCAGCTTTTTCCCTATAGCCCCGGGGTCGAACAGCCCGTCCTCCACCAGCACCGGGGCGCAACCGAGGCGCCCCGGATGCTCGCCGTTGTCTATGCCGGTATGCTTGTAGCCGTACTTTTTCGTCCAGGTCAGGGCGCGCGGCTTCTTTTCCCTGTCATAACAGAGCTGGAAGCCCCAGATAGATTCATCCTTGTCGAACCACACTATCAGGTCGAAGTACCCGTCGTCGAACCAACGGCGGCGCGGTTCGCCCTCTATCTGGCGCACGTTCTTCGCTTCCTTGAGCATAATCAGATTCTACAATAAATGGGGCTTTTGCCGCCCCCTTATTGCCCGGCAGGCATGGTATAATTTATTCAGAGGTATATCACATGAAAGACAAAGTTGCAAAAGTTATCGAAAAGATAAAGCCCATGCTGGCGGCCGACGGCGGGTCCGTAGAAATGGTGGGCGTGGATGAAAAGACGGGCATTGTTACCGTGAGGCTCACCGGCGCCTGCGGCTGCTGCCCGCACGCCGCTATGACGCTCCAGAACGTGGTGGAGCGCATGATTAAAGAAGAAGTCCCTGAAGTTAAAGCGGTAACGGTAGGTTAACCGGAAAAGGCCGGCTCCTTTTCCGGGAAGGCCAAGGCTGAAAGATAAAAGCCTTGGCGCCTATGGTTTTGATAAACCTCCACAACCACTCCACCTATTCGGACGGTACGCTCACGCCCGCGGCGCTGGCCCGCGAGGCCGCGCGCGCCGGCATACGGTATTTCTCGCTTACGGACCACGACATGGTGGGCGGCTGGGCAGAAATGGAGCCGGCGCTGAAAGAGGCCGGCATAAGTTACTGCTACGGTGTGGAAATAAGCACCTGCCAGCACGAGAACCTGCATATACTCGGCTACGGGATAAACCCGGCGGACCCGGCGCTGGCCGGGCGTCTCGCCGGGTTCCGCGGCAGGCGCATCATCCGGGTGAAAAAGGTACTTGAACTGCTCAAGGGCCTCGGTATAGACATAGCTTTCGAGGAATTGCCGGCGCCCGAAGGGCGCACCGTGGGCCGCCCGCATGTGGCTGACGTGCTGCGCGGCCGCAAGCTGGTCCCGAGCCGGAGCCAGGCTTTCAAGCGCTACCTCGCCCCGGGCGCGCCGGCCTACGTGCCGCCCAACGGGCCGACGGTGGAGGAGGCCATCAGGGCGGTGAAAGAGGCGGGCGGCAAAGCCGTGCTGGCCCATCCCGGCGTGGTAGCTAAAATAATGGACCTGCCGGCCTGGAAAGCCGCCGGCCTCGACGGCCTGGAAGCCTTTTATCCGGCGCATACCGGCGCTGCCACGCGCGATTTCGTCAGCCTGGCCGCGAGGCACGGGCTTTTCGTCACCGCCGGCGCGGATTTCCACGGGCCCGGCTCGGAGCGGGACAAGATGACGGGCTTCGAATACTCGGACGAATATTTCTCGGAGATAAAAAAGCTTTTCCTATGAAAATAATCTCTCACCGCGGCGCCTCGGGCTATGCGCCTGAAAACACACTTAAAGCCTTCAAGCTGGCCGTTGAAATGGGCTCCAGGGATTTCGAGTTCGACGTGCACCGGACGAAGGACGGCATACTCGTGGTGCACCATGACTACTGCCTGAAGCATACCGCCGGCGAGGACGTGAAGCTCGCTGACCTGGCTTATGCCGAGCTGAAGAAATACAATGTCGCGACCCATTTCAAGCGCGATAAAATGGTGCAGCATGTGCCGCGGCTGGAAGAGGTGACGGACATTATAGGGCCTGTCGCGGACAGCCTGCATTTCGAGGTGAAGAACGACGGGAATGTTTACCCGGGCATAGAGGAGAAGGTCTTGGCCTTCCTCAGGAGCAAGCCGGGCCTTTTCGATAAGACGATAGTGTCCAGCTTCGACCACGGGACGCTGAAGCGCTTCCGGGAGCTTTCCCCCACTCTCAAGCTGGCCTTTCTCGGCCACGGGCTCAGCGCTATGCTTCTGCTGCCTGCTATCAGGAGAGCCAGGGCTGTTGGCGCTGTCGGTTTCCATATAGCTCTGCGCATAGCTTTTAAACTTAACGTAACGCGGATTAAAAAGGCCGGTTTCAAGGTCCGCGTTTACACGGTGAACGAAAAGAAGGACGCGCTGCGCATGAAGCGCATAGGCGTGGACGGCATTTTCAGCAATTGCCCGGATATACTGGGGAACTGGACGCTCAAAGGCTGATATGGATAAAACTTTGGACGAGGAAATAAAAAGATTGACGGCCCTTGGTCTCCACCGTCGCTGTGTGGAGGGGGATATCGCGCGCATAGCCGGGCTGACCCTGGAGATAAACAGGCTGAAGCAGGAAAAGAACGCCGTTATCTGCGCCCATGTCTACCAGACGCCTGACATTATCCTTGGTATCGGCGACCTGGTGGGCGATTCTTATAAACTGGCCGACGACTGCCGGAAGACGGCTGCGGATCTCATCGTTTTTTGCGGCGTGCATTTCATGGCGGAGACGGCCAAGATACTTAATCCCTCGAAAAAAGTCTATGTACCGTCGAAGAACGCCGGCTGCTCATTGAGCGAGGCTATCACCGGCGCGGATGTGCGCCAGTTGAAGGCGGAGCACCCAGGCCTCCCGGTGGTTACTTACATCAACACCTCGGCCGAGGTGAAGGCAGAATCCGATTGCATTGTGACAGA
>CAMTWW010000227.1:0-2923 GCA_947085555.1 uncultured Elusimicrobia bacterium
CCGCCTCGGCCATATCCTGACGAAAATGCTCACCATGGGCTCGGTGCAGAGAGCGGCGCGCAAAACCGAGATCTTCCTCGGCCGTTTCCCGCACTGGGGCAGGCGGATACGCAGGGTCATTAAGCGCGCGCGCGTACTTTTTTTCCCGGGTATGGTTTTCGAGGAAATGGGATTCGCTTATTTCGGCCCTGTCGACGGGCATAATATCCCGGAGCTGGTGGAAGTGCTGGGGTACGTGAAGGACGTTAAGGGCCCGGTGCTGCTGCACGTGGTGACCAAAAAGGGCCGCGGCTATGAGCCGGCCGAGGATTCCCCCGTGGAATTCCACGGGACCCCTAAGTTCGACATAGAGACCGGCGAGCCCAGCACGGCCTCCCAGTCCGAAAAAACGCCTCCCACGTTTACCGCCGTGTTCGGCAGGACGCTTGTCGAGCTGGCGAAAAAAGATAAGAGGATCTGCGCCATAACCGCCGCCATGCCGGAGGGGACCGGCCTGGACCTTTTCCGCGACGCTTTCCCCGGGCGCTATTACGACGTGGGAATAGCCGAGGAACACGCCGTCACCTTCGCCGCCGGGCTGGCCGCGGAGGGGAGGAAGCCGGTGGTGGCCGTCTATTCCTCGTTCATGCAGCGCGCCTTCGACCAGGTGCAGCACGACGTGTCACTTCAGAGGCTGCCGGTGGTCATAGCCATGGACCGCGCCGGCCTGGTGGGCGAGGACGGCCCCACCCACCACGGCGTATTCGATATTTCCCTTTTCCGGATGGTTCCGGATGTGGTGGTGATGGCGCCCGCCGACGAGAATGAGCTGCAGCATATGCTGGCCACCGCTTTCGCCTGCGGGCTTCCCGCGCTGCTCCGCTACCCGCGGGGCAGGGGCTGCGGCCTGGCCATGGACCCCGTGCCGGCGCCGCTGCCGCTAGGCAAGGGCCGCCTCCTGTCCCGGGGCCGGGACGTGAACTTCCTGGCCATAGGCAACCGCGTCCACCCGGCGGTAAAGGCCGCGCAGTTGCTGAAGGCGCTCGGTATTGACGCCGGAGTGGCCGACATGCGTTTTGTGAAGCCGCTGGATGAGGCGCTGGTCAAAGAGCTGGCCCGGGCCGGCCCGGTCATTACCGTGGAGGACAATGTCCTGGCCGGGGGCTTCGGCTCGGCGGTCCTGGAATATCTCAATTCCTCAGGGACGGAGGCAAGGGTGCTGCGCCTCGGGCTCCCCGACTCCTACGTGGAGCAGGGCAGGCCGGAGGAACTTTACTCGGAGGTGGGCCTGACCCCGGAGAAAATGGCCGCCTCCGCGGCTGAATGGCTTAATTGGAAAGGATTAAGGATTAAGGATTAAGGATTAAGGATTAAGGATTATGCTTTACTTAATCCTTAGTACTACATCTTAGGCAACAAGGAGTCACCGTGAAAAATAAACCCGAGCTCAGCAAAGAGGTCTTAGCCCTCCGCAGATCCAGGGCGTACCGGAAAGCCTACCTGGACCCTCAATTCCTCAGCCGCGACGAACTGCGCCCCATGCGCCTGCAGCTGGAACTGCTCAAGCCGGAACTGGCTCTGGCTGAGCACGGCGTCAAATCCACCGTGGTGTGCTTCGGCAGCGCCCGCATCCTGGACAAGGAGCAGTCTTCCGCCCGCGTGGCCGAGCTGGACGCCCTCATTAAGAAGAATCCCGGGGATTCCGTCCTAAAGAACAAGCTGGGCTCGGCCAAAAGGCTGCAGGCCTCCGCCAGGTATTACGAAGTGGCCCGCGACTTCGGCAGACTGATCTCCAGGACCGAAATAAAGGACCGCAAGCTGGTGGTAGTCACCGGCGGCGGGCCCGGCATTATGGAGGCGGCCAACCGCGGCGCCCACGAGGCCGGCGAAAAGAGCATCGGGCTCAGTATAACGCTTGAGATGGAGCAGGGGCCGAATCCTTACGTCTCCCCG
This sequence comes from uncultured Elusimicrobia bacterium, assembly GCA_947085555.1. Classification (GTDB taxonomy): domain Bacteria; phylum Elusimicrobiota; class Elusimicrobia; order Elusimicrobiales; family UBA9959; genus UBA9959. The sequence continues at coordinate 1,933 of CAMTWW010000227.1, forward strand.
GAATTCTGCTTCCGCTTCCATTATTTCGCCATCCGCAAGATGCACTTCGTCATGCGGGCGCGCGCGCTGGTGGTTTTCCCCGGCGGCTTCGGCACCATGGACGAAATGTTCGAAGTGCTGACGCTGGTGCAGACCGGCAAGAAGAGCCGCCTGCCCATAATACTGGTGGGCGAGGACTACTGGACCGACGTGATGAACTTCAAGAGCATGGCCAAGTGGGGTTATATCTCCACCGAGGACCTGAAGCTCTTCACCTTCGCCGAGACCGGCCGGCAGATAGTGGACCAGATAGCGGAGTTCTATCAGGTGAACCCGATCAACGGGAACGGTAAAAAATGAGCCGCAGGATTCAGGATAAGGGGCGGGCTACCGCGGCGATCCTCTGGGCGGCTTCGGCCGCCGCGCTGGCCGCCGCGGCAGCCGCCTTTATAGCTTTCTATCCTCCGCCTTCCACCTTCGCCTCGCTTTATCCGCCGCAGAGCGCCCACGTGCGCGACGGGCGGTTCACCCGCCCCGTCTGCAACGGCGTGCAGTGCCGGCTCTGCCCCTACGACTGCTTCCTGCCGGAGGGGGCGCTTGGGATTTGCAGGGTGCGGATAAACTACGGCGGCAAAATTAAAACGCTGGTATCCCCTTAGAGCGGGGTAAGCGCTTTGGTTTCGAGGAAGAATAAAAAAGCGTCATAACGCATAGGCATAATAGTATTTACATACTGTAGGGCGTCATTTGCAGGATTATAAACCACTCCAATTGCCCTGTTCCCGATAGGTTTCATAAAGGATTTGTTTTTGCGGTCTTCTTCGTCAAAAATCAAATAAAAAGATTTTAGGCCGGTATTGGCAAAAACTTCCTCTATGCTTCCCGCGGCGGCCGGCGGTACGCGCATTTCCTGCATTTTTGAGCCCCACGACGCGCCGGCTTTCAGAGTTCCGTGATATGTTCCAAAACCAATCAGAAAAACATTTTCAGCCCCCATATCCCTACGGCTCAA